>JBIIEY010000049.1:0-9685 GCA_044237595.1 Burkholderiaceae bacterium
CTTCTTTGTAGTGCCGCTGGTTGCAACACCCTATTTGTTTTCAGCAATCCTGATTCCTTTCCTGATTTTTTCGCTGGCAGCACTGGGGCTGAATATATTGACCGGCTATGCTGGCCAACTCTCGCTGGGCTCGGCGGCGTTCATGGCGGTAGGCGCATTTGCCTCATATAACTTCGTCCTGCGCGTGCCAGATATTCCATTGCTGCTGGCATTTATTCTGGGCGGACTGTGCGCTGCTGCGCTGGGTATAGTTTTTGGTTTACCTTCCTTGCGGGTTCGCGGGTTTTATCTGGCGGCCTCGACGCTGGCTACGCAATTTTTCGTGGTGTGGGCGCTGACCAAGGTGCAATGGTTCACCAACTACAGCTCATCCGGCGTGATAACCGCGCAGAAGCTCGAGATACTCGGCTTCGTGTTTGATACCCCCATGACAAAGTATTTGCTGGTGCTGGCGATTGTGGCGCTGCTGGCCCTGCTGGCGAAAAATCTCGTGCGCTCGAATATTGGCCGTTGCTGGATGGCTGTACGGGATATGGACGTGGCCGCCGAAGTGATTGGCATTCGGCTCATGCACACCAAGCTGCTGGCATTTGCGGTGAGCTCGTTTTATTGTGGCGTGGCGGGTGCCCTGTATGCCTATGCCTATCTCGGTACAGTGGAGCCGGAAGCGTACAACCTCGATCTATCGTTCCGCATTTTGTTCATGGTGATCATTGGCGGACTCGGATCGGTGATGGGTTCATTTCTGGGTGCTGCTTTTATTGTGCTACTTCCCACCGTACTGAATGTACTGGCTCATGCGCTTGGCATTTCGACTGCGGTGGCATCGAATCTGGAACTGATGGTTTTTGGTGCTCTGATCATTTTCTTTTTGATCGTCGAGCCACATGGTCTGGCCCGCCTGTGGCAAATCGCCAAAGAAAAACTGCGCCTCTGGCCTTTCCCGCACTAGCGATCTTCGTCGTACCGATTAATTTTTGTGGAGGAGACTATGAAGTTACTGAAATCACTTGTGGCAAGCGTCGTACTGCTCGCTGCAGCTAGCACCGCAATGGCGCAGCAGTTCATTCCCATGCTGTCATACCGCGTGGGACCGTATGCCTCTGGCGGCAGCGGCTTCTACGGCGGCATCATCGACTACATGACCCTGATCAATATGCGCGACAACGGAATCAATGGCGTCAAGTTGATCTGGGAAGAGTGCGAGACCGAATACAACGCGTCACGCGGTGTGGAATGTTACGAGCGCCTCAAGAGCAAGAACGGCGGTGCCTCGCTGGTGGAGCCGCTTTCGACAGGTATCGCCTACGGCATCCTTGATCGCGTCGGCACAGACAAAATCCCGATGACAACGCTGGGCTATGGCCGCTCCGATGCAGCAAATGGCAAGGTCTTCCCTTATGTCTTCCCGCTGATCACCAGCTACTGGAATCAGGCGGCCGCCATGGTGCATTACCTCGGCGACAAAATGGGTGGCCTGGATAAGCTCAAAGGCAAAAAAATCGTTCACCTTTATCTCGACTCTGCGTACGGCAAAGAGCCACTGCCGGTGCTGGAGGCAGAGGCAGCGAAATACGGCTTTGAACTGATCAAGATTCCGGTTCAGCCACCGGGCAATGATCAGCAGTCGCAGTGGCTGCAGATTCGTCAGGTGCAACCTGACTTCGTGATCGTCTGGACCTATGGCGTGAGTAGCGCCGTAGCGCTAAAGACTGCGCAACGCAATGGCTTCCCACGTGAAAAAATGCTGGGCGTCTGGTGGGCAGGTGCAGAAGAAGATGCGGTACCGGCAGGTGATGCGGCCAAGGGCTTCACCACCATGACCTTCACCACACCGGGCAACTATCCACTACTAGATGAAATTCGCAGCACGGTGTATGGCGCTGGTAAAGGCAATTTGGCTGAAAAAGATCGCATCGGTCACACGATGTATCTGCGCGGCGTTGTGGCGGGTGTGCTGATGGTCGAAGCGATGCGTAATGCGCAGGCCAAATTCGGCAAGGGCAAAGTGCTGACGGGTGAGCAGGTTCGCTGGGGTTTCGAGAATCTGAATGTAGACGCTGCACGTCAGAAAGCACTCGGCGTCGCCGATCTGTTCCCTCCAGTGAAAACATCTTGCGATGATCACGAAGGCTCTGGTGCAACCAAGGTGCAGCAATGGGATGGCAGCAAGTGGGTTCCCTTGTCCAAGACCTGGATCACAGGTGACAAGGCTCTGGTGCGCAGGTTGCTGGAGGAAACATCGGCAGCCTACGCAAAGGAAAAAAATATCAAGGCTGCCTGTTTGAAATAATTGCATTACTAGCAAAAATTTTTTAATAAAGACTCTACGTTGTACCTCGCAGGACTTCGGCACAGGCCGGGGTCCTGCGTTTTTACAGTTCAACGGAATGGCCAATATGAATCAGAATCCGTCCATCCTGACTATCAACAACATCGAAGTCATTTATGACCATGTGATCCTTGTGCTCAAGGGCGTATCGTTGTCGGTACCGCGCGGGAAAATCGTGGCGCTGATGGGTGCGAATGGCGCGGGTAAATCGACAACACTCAAATCCATCTCGACCTTGCTGCGTGGCGAACGAGGCGATGTAACCAAGGGCAGTATTGAATTCAACGGTGAACGCATTGATCAGCTGACGCCCAATGAACTGGTCAGGCGCGGTCTGTCGCAGGTCATGGAAGGCCGGCACTGCTTTGGTCACCTGACGATAGAAGAAAACCTGCTGACGGGCGCTTACACTCGAAAAATTTCGCGCAGCGAACTGAAAAGTGAGCTTGAGCGTGTCTATCACTATTTTCCACGACTAAAGCAGCGTCGCAGCTCGATGGCTGGATATACCTCTGGCGGTGAACAACAGATGTGCGCGATTGGCCGTGCGCTGATGGCCAAGCCCTCGATGATTTTGCTGGATGAGCCGTCGATGGGACTGGCACCGCAAATCGTTGAAGAAATTTTTGGCATCGTGCAGGACCTCAATAAAACCGAGCAGGTTTCCTTCCTGCTGGCTGAACAGAACACCACCATCGCGCTGCGCTATGCAGATTTTGGCTACATTCTTGAAAATGGTCGCGTAGTAATGGAAGGTGCTGCAGCCGATCTGGCTTCGAATGAAGATGTAAAAGAGTTTTATCTCGGCGTGTCCGGCGGTGATCGCAAGAGTTTCCGTGACATGAAATTTTATCGCCGCCGCAAACGCTGGCTGGCCTGATTCTCTTCTCTGGTATTTGCCATGACTGATTTCCATGATGCGCTCGAATCGCGCGACCCCCATGTGCGCGAAAAAGAACTGCTAGCTGGATTGCCTGCGCTGATACAACGTGCGCAAAAAACAGCCGGCTGGTCCACTATTCTTTCGGGCGTGAATGCCCCCGATATCAGCTCCCGCGAAGCCCTGGCGCAATTGCCAGTGACGCGCAAATCCGAACTCAAAGCCTTGCAAGGCATGTCACTGCCCTTCGGTGGTCTCATCAATACATCCACCCGTGATTTGTCACGCATCTTCATGTCACCCGGGCCCATCTTCGATCCCGAAGGACGTGGCGTCGACTGGTGGCGCTTTGCGCGCCCTCTCCATGCTTTAGGTGTCAAGCGTGGTGATCTGATACAAAATTGCTTTGCTTACCATTTCACACCTGCCGGATTGATGGTCGAAGGTGGCGCGATCAAGCTCGGCTGTCCGGTGATACCTGCCGGTACCGGACAAACGGAAATGCAGGTGCAAGCCATGAACCTGCTGCGCCCTCGCGTCTACACAGGCACACCATCGTTCCTGAAGATCATCATCGAAAAAGCGCAAGAGATGGGTGAAGACATCGGCAGCGTTGAATGTGCACTGGTGAGCGCGGAGGCATTGCCGCCCTCTTTGCGTCAATGGCTCAACGTGAATGGTGTACCGAATGTATTGCAAACCTACGGATCAGCCGACATTGGCAATATCGCCTACGAAACCATGAGCGATGGGCAGGTTAACCCCGGCATGGTGCTCGATGAAGCGCTGCTCCTGGAAATCGTACGGCCAGGTACCGGCGATCCCGTGCCGGCAGGCGAAGTGGGAGAAATCGTGATTACCTCATTCAACCCAGACTATCCGCTGATTCGCTTCGCGACCGGCGATATGTCTGCGGTGTTGCCAGAGGTCTCACCCTGCGGCAGAACCAATACGCGCATCAAGGGCTGGATGGGGCGCGCAGATCAAACGACCAAGGTACGCGCGATGTTCGTACATCCCTCGCAAGTCGCCGAAATAGCGCGTCGCCATACGGCGATTCTCAAAGCTCGCCTGGTTATCACCGGTGAAATGGCAAATGACCAGATGACCTTGCATTGTGAAGTGGTGGATCCCGCTGGCCTCTCGGGCGAGACGGAAGCAATCGCAGCCACCATACGAGACATTACCAAGTTGCGCGGTGATGTACGACTGGTCGTTGCCGGCACACTGCCCAATGACGGCAAGGTCATCGAGGATGCGCGCAGTTATCAGTGAGCCACTGCCTGCCTGCATGCGTACTTGCTTATGCAATTGACTGTTGCTTTGCCTGCCGCGCTGCTGCCAGCAGCGCAATAGCCTCGGCGTCGATGTCGATAATCTCGGTTGTTTTATGGCAAAAAACTTTGAACAGCTGACGATCGAATGCGTAGAGAATTGCGTCATTCGTTGATTCGCGCATCGCCGTTGGCCGCAGATGGGGGACAAACACGCTACCCATCAGAAATCGGATGATCACGGTGTTGCGCAGTCCCTGCAGGGCACGACGGTCCAAGCCCTGAGCAACACCGACTTCGAGCGCATTTTTAATGAGCATTGCGCAGAAATCTCTGATGCCACTGGGCAGCCCACCTTCAAGATTTCCCTCGTCAAATATCAAATCCGTCATAGCTTCGATATAGGCTTGCATCCCGCGCTCAATATAGACATGATCGCAGGCAGCAACTAATCGGCTTGCCCATGTCGTCACGATAGTGTCGCTGATCAAGTCCGTCTGCCATGCTGATGGCAGCGTACGAATATCTTTGGCGCTCAACGGGGTGGCGATGGCTTGTTCCAGCAGCATCCGGGTGATGGGCTCAGGCCCATTTTTCGAAAAATCACGAACGCCCAATAGCTCAGGCAAAGCGCAAGCGGCCAGTGCATTGAGTTTTTCCCCGTAAGGTGTCAACGATGTGACCTTGCATCTTGCCAGGGGCTCAGCGTTGATTCCGATAGATGGTATCGCTGATTTTTGTCTTGATGACATAGTAGGTTTGTTTAAAGACGCCGAAAGGTCAGGACCATTCACCGTGCGCCTATCGATCATCGGCGTACCGGGAGCCTGCGTCATCGGGATCGCTGATTTCAGCGTGATCTTGTTTGTACTCATCAGAGGTCAAAGATTAAGATTGAGATAAAAAACCTTGGGGCAATTATCCTGCCTCGCTACACGACAACGTGCGGGAATAGTCAAGGTCGGTCACAAAATTACGTCCCGAGTTCTCGAAAATCCTTATTTATTTGAAGGAATTTATCAATAAAGGATTTTTTGAGCTGTTCATCGCACCAGACGCGCGATGGGATTGCGGCGGCTCAAGCGAATTTTCTTGAAGGCATTAAACTGAGTGCAGTCAATTTCCACTCATGATAGGTCCAGCAATTTTTGCTGGCAATTAAATGAAAAGGAATTGCATGTACTCCCTGCTTAGTCGTTCACGTTTACAACCGAGAAACCGCACTGTTCATATCACCCAAAAAGCGACGGAAAAATCCAGGCTAGCGCCGCAGCTATTTCATCGTCAGCGTAAGGCCTCCTATTACTTTGATGCCAGCCGACATACCGCATTATCTTTTCGACTTTTGCTGGCACAACTCAAAGAGCAGAAAGTGTCCTCACAGCAAAGGTATACACGCGAGTTTTTGTGCCTCAGCATGGATAATCTGCTGGCATCGATTCGCCCGGGTATCGATGATGATGAACAAAGTCAGCAATATTTTACTTCGCTGCTGCGCATGCATTTTGCTCATTTGACGTCCGATGAGATTACGCAGCTTTTCGACACACTAAAAACGGCACAATTTTCTTGCAACATCGTCGAGACCATTATCGATGATGAGGTATATCGGAATTATGGATTTGCCAATGGCCCGCCACACTCGTTCAATCGTACGCTGATGCAAACACAGGATTTTTTCAATCTTCTTGAAGATTTGAAAGATAGCGTTCGACAATCTCAGCGCATGCCTTTACATGGCGAATTGTCAGCGGGCGTACGTCATGCCTTACATGCCAGCATCAGCGTCTGGATGCAATCCGATAAAACTTTGGATGACTTGCATCACAGTGTGTGCCTGATTGCAAAGGCACTTAATTTACCGATGGCGCCGACAGAAGTTATCGTTGGCTCAGTGGCAACAAAATCGACGACGGTAATAGCAACACAGAATGCCATCACCGTTGATGTAGGCGTAGCTGAAGCGGTGGTTTCTGACACAAAAGGCTCGGTGTTTTCTGAATGGCTGCGTGACGCGCTTGAGCTTTTGCTGACACAAAAGCTGTTTGGCATTGTTGCGCCGCCCGATAAGCTCACGCGCGTACAGCAGCAGCAATTGTCTGCGGCAATTGAGCAAATTTATACATGCATGCCAGCAAGCAGCGCACCTGATTTGAAGCTCAAGGCACGGGCGGTGCTAAAGGAGGCGCAGCATTTTGGTGAGATACAAATTCAGCCGACCACCGGAGTCGCACTGGGTCACGCATGGATCTCACCTTCCTTGTCGATGGTGCCGGATAAACGGAAAAACTCCGTCGATATTGGTCATCGCTACATGCATTCGGGCTTTCACATTGAACCCGGTGACTCCCAGATCCGTGAATGGCCAGCGTATTTCATGACAACGAAAGAAAGCGAGGAGACCTATCCCAGTCAACACGCCTGGTCCCTGCGAGTGCCAGTGGATGCAAAACGCCTTCAGGTCGCGGCTAGGGAAGTCAGACACGAATGGGAGTCGCGGGATCTGCCGTATCGATTCATCGGTACCACACCCGGCATGCCGGCCACGGGTTGTCGCACAACAGTCTGGGAAGCCGTCCAACGAGGCATGACCGATGATGCACAGACCCTATTCCAGCATTACAACCGTGGTCTACCCGAACCACAATCGCCCACGGAATTGTGGCAACGACTAGACGGCTTGATGCGATGGATAGAAGTGTTGGCGACTGACTGAGTAAGCACACGGCGAAGCCTACTTCTCAGCAACAGGGCTTCGCCTATAATTGCACGCACAATAAAAACGCCCTGGGAGACATGCATGCTCTTGCCGCCTGTCCTGCAACATCTGACCCAACACGAGACCAGCGAAGACAGTCGTCATCTTGTCATCGCCTCCAATGCGTCCAATATTGCGGCACGCTCGCGCATCACAACCACCCACTTTACGAGGTAATCCCATGGCCAAAGCCTATGTTGTCGCTGAAATCACCGTCACTGATCCTCAAGCGTATGAGGAGTATCGCAAGCTGGTGCTACCAACCGTGTTGGCTTTTGGCGGTCAGTTTCTGGTGCGGGGAGGCACACGCATTCAGTGCGAAGGCGTGGATGATGCTCATCATGATCAGATGCGCACCGTTATTCTGGAGTTTCCATCGCTATCGCAGGCACGCGAATGGTACGACTCACCCGCTTACAAGGAAGCGAAAGCCCTGCGACAGGCTGCATCGAAAGGTCGCTTGTTTATTGTTGAAGGCGCCTGAATTTTCGTTCGCGCGTTCGCTTTTACACGACAAGCACTCAACCCGTCTTCGCTTCAACATCCACCAGATAGTTATCCTGTACATCCAGCGCGCCTGCACGGCGCAGCTGTGTAATTGCCCAGTGCGCGAGATGGATTTTTCCGAAATTCATATGCCGCTGATTGGCAGATTTCACCAAGGGAATTGAATTGAGCAGCTTGGGCACTTCCGAGAGCTTGATGCGCTGACGTTCCATGAGCAAGAATTTCAGCAAGACCTTGATACCGTTTTGTGCATTGCGCAGTGGGTCAGCTTCGAGATAATCGATGCGCGAATGAGCAACTTCGATCGCCTGTTTCACATCAGTGAATGGCTTGCCGTGGCCGGGTATGACGAGTCTCACATCGAGCTCCTCAATCATCTGCAGCGTAGCGCGCGTTTCTCTGAAACCCGAGATGCCATCCAGTGCGGGGAAAACGACACCAAAACCCTTCTCCCACAAAGCATCGGCTGAAATCAATATGCCATGCGCCTCGCAAAACAAAAGGTAGGAATAAGGATGATGGCCGGGTGCGCAGATTGCTGTCCACTCTAGATCACCGAGAAGGATCTTGTCACCAGGATTTACACTGACATCCGCACGAAAGCGCTCGCAACGCTGTCCCGTGGCCTCAAAGGTCAACTGCGACCGCTCCCAGTTCTGTACGCGATTGAATTCGGCATCCGGAACAAAGGTGCGCACCCCGGGAAAATGAGTTTGTAAAATATGATTGCCGCCACAATGATCGGAATGCAGATGCGTGTTGTAGATGGCATCCAGCGTTCGGCCTTTCAGCACATGACGTAGCAAAATCAATGTTTGATTCTCATGCGTGCAATAACCGGTATCAACAATGGCTGTTTTGTCCTTGCCAATGAAGACAATGTTATTGGACGACAGCCAGCCGCGCTCCAGTACCTGCATTGAGTCAGGAAGATTCATTTTTTCATCTCGTAAGCCAAGGATATTCTGGCAAACTCGGTCAACAAGGCCTCAGTGCCGCCGTTAAACGTATAAAAAGCCGTCCCGGTACGTACCACCAGCCGGGGCGGCGACAGCCAGCCTGCGCGCGGTATGCCAATCATTTTTGCACCCCGAATATCGGGCCAGAGTACCTGGCGATTAATTACCCAGGTTTGCTTGATGCCTTTTTCATCAATCGTGATGGTTGAATGCAAAAACCCGTAAAAGGACACAAGTAACAACGCCAGCGCGGCCAGCATCAGAAAAATTACCCCCCAGCCATAGGCTTCGAGGGAAAACCGCATAGAGAAACTGATGCCATAGGCGATCAATCCAACAGTAAACAGCGTTGCCAGCATTTTGAACCAGGGGCTGTAAGCCGGACCGGTCACCGCGGAGGCTGGCTGATAAAAACTTGGCTGCATGAGGTGTCCTTGAGGAAGCCAACGAAGAAAACGACAAAACGTACTTACATCAAAACCCGCAGGATCTATTTTGATGAAAGTGCTTATTTTGCCGTCCGACGCGCGTGAATGGCCAGCCAGATCTGTCGTTTTTTTGCTTCTGGCGCGACACCCCAGTCAATGATTTCATCGATCGTGCGCTGACAACCTTTGCACCATCCTGTGACTTCTTCCACCTGACAGATATTGATGCAAGGTGATGGCAGCGGGCCCGTATGTGCCACAGGATCAAAATTTTTCAGGTCCATGAAATCAGAATTTTCTTACGTGGAAAATGGACGCAAGGCTCATAAACCTGCCCGGCGTTTTTTGTCATTCAATCGCTCGTGGAATTTTTCGGGCGAGATAATGGCACGCTCATGCTCACCCTCACTGATTTTATCCAGACCATCCCAGGCCTCAACACGAAAGCGTACGCGCCGGCCTTCGACAGCAATCACCTCACCGCGGATGGTGAGTGTCATGCCGGGTGGCGTTGCGGCAAGATGAGAAAAACTCACATGCGTCCCCA
>JBIIEY010000329.1:0-2787 GCA_044237595.1 Burkholderiaceae bacterium
TTCCTCGTCGTGCGATATCTTCAGTATCGCTGCAAAAGGCCGCCCCATCTTTGATCGGAAACCCTGTAATGGCCCGATCGTGCGCTCGGTCAGCAGTTCTTCGACTTCGGCGACTTCGAACTGACGTCCCCCTGGTGTTTTGCTCATCGAGAATTCACACTTCGTACACGCGAAGCGACGATAGTTTTCTTTCACTACGCTGCCGCAGTTCGGGCAGGGTGTAATTAGCGTTGCGTAGTCACCGGGAATCGTGTCGTTGTCATATTCCTTCGCGCGCTTGACGATGATCTGGGTCATTTGCGCAATTTCTCGCATGAACTCGTCGCGGCTGATCTTGCCACGTTCCATTTGCGCGAGCTTGAATTCCCATTCACCGGTCAGCTCTGGCGCAGTGAGCTCGGACACGCCGAGACCGCGCAGCAAAGTCATGAGCTGAAAAGCTTTCGCCGTGGGGATCAGCTCGCGCGCTTCACGCACGAGATATTTTTCGTTCAGCAGGCCTTCAATGGTTGCCGCCCGTGTGGCAGGCGTACCTAGCCCCTTGCCGGCCATCGCGTCGCGCAGCTCTTCATCATCCACTAGCTTGCCAGCGCCCTCCATCGCAGAGAGCAGCGTCGCTTCCGAATAGCGCGCGGGTGGCTTGGTGACCAGACTATGCGTTTCAACTTTGTCAGATTTCACTTTTTCATCTTTGGCCACAGGCACTAATGTGCCTGTCGTCTCGCCGTCTTTTGCTTCCTTGCTGGGCTCGGTCGCTTCTTTGCCATACACCGTCAGCCAGCCAGGCGTGGTGAGAATTTTTCCTTCAGTTTTGAACTGATGACCGGAGACTTCGGTATAGCGCGTGGTAATCAGATACTCGGCCGCAGGAAAAAATACGGCCATGAAACGACGCGCAACGAGGTCATAGAGTTTTTGCTCGGGCTCGGACAGATTCTTGGGTGCTTGCGTGGTCGGAATGATCGCAAAGTGATCGCTGATTTTCGTGTTATCGAAAATGCGTTTGTTCGGTTTGACCCATTTGCTGTTGAGAATCTGCGCAGCAAACGGATAGTAATTATTACTTTCACTCAGGGTCTCGAGGGTCTCGGTTACTGTAGGCAGATAATCTTCGGGCAGATGACGTGAATCCGTACGCGGGTAGGTCAGCACTTTGTGCCGCTCGTACAGTGCCTGTGCCAGACCCAGCGTATTTTTGGCCGAAAAACCAAAGCGGGCATTGGCTTCGCGCTGCAGGCTGGTCAGGTCAAACAGCGCCGGCGCCATGGATGTGCTGGGCCGCGACTCTTCGGTGACTGCACCGGTCTTGCCGCGGCAGGCTGCGACGATGGATTCAGCAGCGGCCTTGCTCCATAAGCGTTCTGCGCGCTTTTCAGGATCGGTTTCATCTTTTTTGAACCGGGTATCCAGCCAGCGCCCTTCATACATGCCAGCGGCACAAACGAATTCAGCGCGGACTTCCCAGTAATCTCTGGGCATGAACCGTTTGATTTTTTCTTCGCGCTCGACAACGATAGAGAGCGTCGGCGTTTGCACACGGCCGACGGTCGTCAGATAAAAACCGCCCTCCTTGGAATTGAAGGCCGTCATCGCACGGGTGCCATTGATGCCGATCAGCCAGTCTGCTTCGCTGCGGCAACGTGCGGCATCGGCGAGGGGCAGCATATCGGTGTCGTCGCGTAAATGCTGGAAGGCGTCGCGGATTGCGCCCTGGGTCATGGACTGCAGCCACAAGCGTTTGATGGGCTGCTTGGCTTTCGCATATTGAACAATCAGCCGGAAGATCAGTTCGCCCTCGCGTCCCGCGTCACAGGCATTGATGACGGCGCCGACGTCTTTGCGCTTGAGTAATTTGTTCAGCAGCTTCAGCCGCGATTCAGTTTTCTGTATCGGGTTGAGCGCGAAGTAAGGAGGAATCATCGGCAGATTGGCAAATGACCACTTGCCGCGTTTGACATCGTGCTCCTCGGGCGCCGCAATCTCTACCAAGTGGCCAACGGCCGAAGAAAGTACGTAGTCGTCGGACTCAAAATACTCATCGTGCTTGGTGAAGCCTCCGAGGCTCTTCGCGATGTCGTTCGCGACAGAAGGCTTCTCGGCGATGATGAGCGTTTTGGTCATGATTAGTCCGGTAGTCGGGCATGTCTGCTTGACAACTTTCGCTGCCTATGGGCATGCCTTGGGGGTCAGCACCTGATAATTGCCTGAGAATCGCTGATATTTTGGCAATTATTGGCTAAATGCGGCCAATGATAAGCGGGTTATCCGGGAATTCGCAAGGAGGGTCTTGCGGCGGGTGCGGCGCAAATGCGACCGGAATCAGTGATAGATCGGTGATCCGGCGTCTTCTTCGTCGATAAACAGCTCGTCGAGGATCAGCCCGTCGGGCTCCTTGCCCTGACTCCAGAGCACCATCAATACGATGACTTTGAGCTTATCGAGCTGAATGGGCGATTCGTTGATCGCACATGCACGCTCTATGACGATTTCACGCTGGATTGCATTAATAACTTCAGCGGATTCCAAAAATTCAATGAAACCGATGGCGGGCGTCCCCAGCGCCTCGTACTCTTGCTCGGCGTAGACGCGAAACCCGAAGGAGAACGCAGTCTGGCGCGCCTGCTGGCTGAACATCTCGTTGGTGGTTTCGGCGAGATCAATCAGCCAGCCAAGTGCGCTGGAAATTTCTTCATCTTCGAAACCCACTGCCGATAATTTTTTTGCGAGCGCCGCTGAATCCGGGCAAGCATCTGGTCGGTAATAGGTTTCGTAAAGGTAAACGAGCAC
>JBIIEY010000330.1:0-2779 GCA_044237595.1 Burkholderiaceae bacterium
TGAATCAATTGCGGCAAGCTCTCGATTTTTCCGGTCCACGCGTCGCACAGCTACGCTGGCTCGCCATAGAAAGTAGATTTATTCAGCGTCTCCTTAAACGTTGTTTTCTTCCGGACGCTCAAAGACTTGCAGGTAGGTGGGATAAAAAGAGCAATACATCACAATTGTGAGTATCACGGTCAGGGGCATGAGCAACATAACCGCGACAATAGCCTTGCCGAGAATTAAGCCCAGAAGAGCGCTGATGATTGCGGGCACGGCGATGCCCACCACGATCCAGCCGAGTGCGTACGCGAGGAAGGCTTTACCACAGCGGCGTACGGCGAAGAAACTATAAAAAATGGCTTTGAATAAACCCATGCGCTGCCATGTGGCGAGCGGCGCCGCATGCCAGAAGGCCATCGCAAAGGGTACGTAGATCAGTGCTGAAAACATCATCGCCAGCGGAAGATTGGCGACCGGTATGTTTTGTTCATCAGCACGCAGCTGACCGGACATCAGTTTCCAGAAGACGCCATCATCCACAATGGTGGATGCCGCAACAGCCAAAATGGCTGCCAGCAGATACAGCACACCCAGACGCAGCAACGTGCCCAGCGCGGGTGATCGGAAGGCGGTCAGCAGTAAATCCGGTTTTGCCTTGCGCCCCGCTTCAATTTCCACGCAGGCCTGCATGAAGGCCATGGAAAATGTCGGTACCAGCAGCAGTGGCAGCAGTTGTCCGACCAGCGGTATCAGTGACAGCACAAACATGAGCAGCATGTACAGCAGGAAGAGCATCGACAATTCGGCGGGCTGTTTGCGAAACAGTGCAAAGCCCTGGCGTATCCACTCGATACCCTGACTGGTGCTGATGTTGTCGGCCTTCATGCCAGACCTTCGACGGCGATATCGATACGGTGCCGCAAGATACGCTCGAAATGGGTCGGGTCGTGTGGGGTGAGCATTTCGGCTTCGCGCGGCATATAGAAATCATAAAGACGCGAAATCCAGAAGCGCAGCGCAGCCGCGCGTAGCATGGCAGGCCATGCCTGTTTTTCAGCGGCGGTGAATGGACGCACGGCGTGATAGGCATCGATCATCGCACGCACCCTGATCGGATCGCTTGCACCCGTGTTCAGATCAATGCACCAGTCATTGACGGTGACGGCGACATCAAAGAGCCAGGTATCGCAGCCGGCAAAATAAAAGTCAAAGAAGCCGGTCAGCTGCTCATCATCAAACATCACATTATTGCGAAACAGATCGGCATGAATAGGACCACTTGGTAATGCGTGATACACATCCGATGCTGCAAAAGCTTCCTGAAAACGCATTTCGGCCTTGAGCAGATGCCCGGTAGCCTCATCCAAATAAGGCAGAACCAGCGGTGTGGTTTCGCGCCACCAGTCCAGTCCACGCAAGTTTGGCTGGTAGAGCGCATAGTCCTGCGCTGCCAAATGCATGCGGGCCAGCATGCTGCCTACGGCGCGGCAATGCACGGCTTGTGGCGATGGCTGCCAGTTCCCCTTCAGGCGCGTCACGACCGAGGCGGGCTTGCCATGCAATGTGTTGATGATCTCGCCCTGATGATTTGCAATCGGTGCAGGTACCAGCACATCGCGCTCCGCGAGATGCCGCATAAAATTCAAATAAAAAGGTAATTGTTCGAAACCGAGTTTTTCGAAGATGGTCAGTACGAATTCACCACCGTCGGTGGTGAGAAAAAAATTGCTGTTTTCGATCCCGGAGGCGATGCCTTCCAGTGACTTGACGTGACCAATCGGGAATTGCTCAGCCCAGGGTATGACATCTGCAAGGCTGACCGGTGTGAAAACTGCCATAAAAGAAAACAGGAAAAAGGTTCAGCCGACGTTGGATTTCGTGAGTCTTACGCTTCAGCGGCCGGGTGGTGGCGGTGCTGAAGCGCGGTCCTTGGTGGACTTGCTGCGGAACTCGAAGATTTCCCATTGGGCTGCACGGCCACCGCCTTCATGCGAAGGAATTTGCTCTGCAGGGGTTACATGATAGACATTGCCGCCACGTTTCACGCGCACCGAGGTGACGGCGTTTTGTTCGCGGGTCTGGGTAATCTGTGTGGTGCCATCGGCTGCGGCTGCCGGCAAATTATCATCAGGCAAGGGCTCGAGGGTAACGCCGTAAGCCAGAGTGACGCTGGCAGCCAAGGTGGCGCCGAGGCAGGCACGGTGCCATTGACGCAAGCCGGATGAGTGCTGTTTCATGAGAGGGCCCCGTAAGGAGAGTGAGCGCCACGCCCTGCGCGCCAGACGCCATTCTAGCAAACCACCCGGCGGCGGCTCAGAGGAAGGAATGCTGTGGCTGCTCGGTTTCGGCTGGCACGATATCCCGGGCTTCATAAAAGGCAAAAATGGCATCCACGATGTGTGCCGGCTCGTCGATCAGCTGCACCAGATCCAGATCTTTGGAGTGGATCAGGCCTTGCGCGGCCATCTGCTCGCGCATCCACTGCAGCAAGCCTTGCCAGAACGTCGTGCCAACCAGAATGACCGGAATGCGGCGGGTTTTGCCGGTCTGTATCAGGGTAATGACCTCGCTGAGCTCATCCAGGGTACCGAAGCCGCCGGGGAGGATGACGTAGGCATCAGCATATTTCACGAAGGCGACTTTGCGTGCGAAGAAATGACGAAATGAGAGCGAAATGTTTTGCCAGCTATTGCTGGTTTGTTCGTGCGGCAGTTCGATGTTCAGGCCGACGGAGGGCGAGCCACCCTCGAATGCACCCTTGTTTGCGGCTTCCATGATGCCGGGGCCGCCGCCG
>JBIIEY010000050.1:0-9643 GCA_044237595.1 Burkholderiaceae bacterium
GGCGAAGGATGTCGAGCTTTGCTACAAGGAGGCTCGCAGCCGGTAAAATACGTCGGCGTTTCGGGATTGAATTTATAGCGAAGCAGAAGGGGTCCGCCGGTACTCCTTCAACGACAATAAAGGAATTGGGAGCATTGCTGATGACGACACCCGTATACAAGCGCGTACTTCTGAAACTCTCCGGCGAGGCTTTGATGGGAGACGATGCTTATGGCATCAATCGCGCAACCATAGAGCGCATGGTAGCCGATGTTTCCGATGTGGCGAAACTGGGCGTTGAGGTTGCCATCGTCATTGGTGGCGGCAATATTTTCCGAGGCGTTGCGCCTGGCGCACAGGGCATGGATCGTGCGACTGCCGATTACATGGGTATGCTGGCCACCGTGATGAATTCGCTGGCTTTGGCCGATGCGATGCGTCAGGCGGGTATGACAGCTCGCGTAATGTCGGCCATTGGTATTGAGCAGGTGGTTGAGCCTTATGTGCGACCCAAGGCATTGCAGTACCTAGAAGAAGGCAAGATTGTTGTCTTCGCGGCTGGCACGGGTAATCCCTTCTTCACCACGGATACCGCCGCTGCATTGCGCGGCGCCGAAATTGGTGCCGAGGTGGTGCTCAAAGCCACCAAGGTCGATGGCATTTACAGTGCGGATCCCAAAAAAGATCCGAATGCAACCCGCTATTCCAAAATCAGCTTTGATGAGGCGATCGCAAAGCGTTTGCAAGTGATGGACGCCACCGCCTTTGCGCTGTGCCGTGACCAAAAGCTGCCTATCCGGGTATTCTCGATCGTCAAACCCGGCGCGCTGCAGAGCGTCATTCTGGGTAAGGATGAAGGTACGCTGGTCCACGTGTGATTATCAAGCAGAACGAACTTATTTAGCCGTTTTACAGGAGGACAGCATGACAGTTGCTGACGTCAAAAAGAATACAGAGCAAAAGATGCAAAAGTCGATCGACACACTCAAGGCCGACCTGGCCAAGGTGCGTACCGGACGCGCGCACGCCGGGATACTGGATCACGTACAAGTGGACTACTACGGAACGCCAACGCATATCAGCCAAGTGGCCAATATCACCCTGATTGATTCGCGCACGATTGGTGTGCAGCCGTGGGAAAAGAAAATGATCGCCACCGTAGAAAAAGCGATCCGTGAATCTGATCTGGGTCTCAACCCTTCCACGCAGGGTGATCTGATTCGCGTGCCGACGCCGGCACTGACTGAAGAGCGCCGCAAAGAGATGGTCAAGCTCTGCAAGAGCGAGGCCGAGGACGCAAAAATCGCAGTGCGTAATATTCGACGTGATGCTAATGAAGCGCTGAAAAAGCTGCTCAAGGACAAAGCGATCTCCGAAGATGATGAGCGTCGCGCGCAGGACGATGTGCAGAAACTCACAGACAAGTTTGTCGCTGAAATTGACAAGCTGGTCGCGGAAAAAGAAAAGGAAGTGCTGACGGTGTAAACGAAAGAGGGTGCGCTGAGTCGCCTCTCTACGATCATCCCTGCCAATGGAAGCCGCCGCATGAGTCAAACCAGTTCAACGCTTGATATTCCACCCACATCGCTGGTCCCGACCCATGTGGCGATCATTATGGATGGCAATGGGCGCTGGGCGACCTCGCGCTACCTGCCGCGTGTGACGGGGCACGTGAAGGGTGTGGAAGCTGTACGTGGCATTGTCCGCGCCTGTATTGAGCGAGGCATTGGTCACCTGACGCTGTTTGCATTCAGTTCTGAAAACTGGCGCCGGCCACCAGACGAAGTGGATACGCTCATGCGCCTCTTCTCCAGCGTGCTGGACCGTGAAGTCAGTCGCATGCATGCCAATGGCATTTGTCTCAAGATTGTGGGTGATCTTTCTCGTTTCGATGCGCGACTGCAGGCGCAGATTGCCGAGTCCGAAGCCAAAACTGCGGATAACCAGCGTTTGACTCTCACCATTTGTGCCAACTACGGCGGCCGCTGGGATATGCTGCAGGCGATGAACAAAATGCTCACCGAACGCCCCGGACTTGCCAACTACACCGAGGCCGATCTCGCGCCTTATCTCTGCATGTCGCATGCACCCGAGCCTGATCTGTTCATTCGCACCGGTGGTGAGCAGCGAATCTCCAATTTTCTTTTGTGGCAGCTCGCTTATACCGAGATGTATTTCACCGAAACTTTCTGGCCTGATTTCAACGCGGCTGCGCTTGATGAAGCTATTGCATCTTATCAGCAGCGCGAGCGACGTTTTGGACGTACCAGCGCGCAGCTGATCGAGGTCAGGAAGGCTTCCTGATGCTGCGCCAGCGCGTGCTGACTGCGGTGGTGCTTCTGCTCGTGCTGGCAGGCGTACTTGGATCTGGTTCTCTGCTGGCTTTTTATCTCACTCTTGCGATATTTTTCGGTGCGGCTTGCTGGGAGAGCCTGCGCTTGTTCGGTGTGCGTCTCGCACTGCCGCTCGCTGTTGCGGCAGCCTTGCTGCTTCCGCTGATGGCTGATCGAGCCCCCGGCGATTGGAGTGCGCTAGCTGCCTTGTGCGTGCTGATCTGGGCGCTGCGTTTCGTGCCTGCGCTCAAACTGGGGTTGCCACCCACGGGTGGGCCGCGCGGCTTCTTGTTTGCGATCGTTTATCTCTTGTCGCTATTCGGTTGTTTCATCGCGATTGCAGGGATGTTTCAGCGTTCTGCTATTTTCCTGATCTCGGTGATGGCGATTGTCTGGGTAGCTGACATAGGTGCCTACTTTGCGGGCAGAGCATTCGGCCGTCGTAAACTGGCGCCCGAGATCTCGCCCGGTAAAACTTGGGAAGGTGTGGCTGGAGGTTGGTTTGCGGTGCTCGTGTTAGCGGGTATCTCCACCCAAATTCCGGTATTGGCAGATAGTTTTTCATCCGCGCTTCAGGTGCGTTTTGGTTGGCCGCTCTGGGTTGTGCTGATAAGTGTGCTGGTTGCCGCCAGCGTGGTGGGTGATTTGTTTGAATCCCTGATGAAGCGCCGTGCGGGTGTCAAAGATAGCAGCGCCTTGCTGCCCGGGCATGGTGGTGTGCTGGATCGTATTGATGCGCTGGTACCGGTAATGCCGCTGGCATTCCTCATCAGTACCAGGATGGGCTGAAAAGAAAAAACGATGCAATCCATTACCTTGCTCGGTGCGACAGGTTCGATCGGTGTCTCCACCCTGGACGTGGTCGCCCGACATCCGGATCGTTACCGCATTTACGCACTGACCGCGCATACGCGTGTCGCTGAGCTCGCAGCGCAGTGCGCGCTGTTTCGGCCCGCGTTTGCGGTGGTTGCCACGGCGGCGGCGGCGGAAGAGCTTGCTGCGCTTCTCAAAAAGAAGGGCGTACCTACCGAAGTGGCCTACGGTGAACAAGCTTTGTGTGATGTGGCCGGCGCTCCCGAGTGCACAACGGTCATGGCTGCGATTGTCGGTGCAGCCGGGCTGCGTCCTACATTGGCGGCGGCGCAAGCCGGCAAGAAAGTGTTGTTGGCCAATAAAGAGGCGCTGGTGATATCAGGCGCCTTGTTCATGGATGCAGTCGCTGCCAGTGGTGCAACGCTGTTACCGATCGATAGTGAACACAACGCGATTTTTCAGTGTCTGCCCTTGGGTTATCAACGCACACCGCAGGCGCATGGCATACGCAAGATTCTGCTGACGGCCTCCGGTGGGCCCTTCCTTGACCGTGATGTCAATACGCTCGATGAGGTCACACCCGAGCAGGCAGTTGCCCACCCGAACTGGAGCATGGGTCGCAAGATTTCGGTAGACTCGGCGACCATGATGAATAAAGGTCTGGAAGTGATTGAGGCGCACTGGTTGTTTGGCGCCCAACCTGACCAGATCGAGGTCGTGATTCATCCGCAAAGCGTCATTCATTCTATGGTGTCGTATGCCGATGGCTCGGTACTGGCGCAGCTGGGTAATCCGGATATGCGCACGCCGATTGCGCATGCGCTGGCCTACCCGGATCGTATTGATTCTGGTGTCGATCCGATTGATCTGGCGCGCATCGCGCAACTGAATTTCCGCCAACCCGACTATCTGCGTTTCCCTTGTCTGAAGCTGGCCTTCGATGCGCTTCATGCGGGTGGTAGTGCTCCCGCTGTTCTAAATGCGGCCAATGAAATTGCCGTCGAGGCGTTTCTCAATCGCAGAATTGGTTTCCGAAAAATTCCGCAAGTCATTGAGCAGGTGCTGAACCGCGTGCCCAACACGCCTGTCAACGACCTCGATAGTCTGCTGCTGCAAGACCAGCTGGCGCGTTCAGAGGCGCATGAATTGCTGGCCTGATTTTCCTACCGGAGTGGTGAGATGGAGTTGTTGAGAACCCTGGGAGCTTTTATCGTCGTCATTGGCGTGCTCGTGGTTATTCACGAGCTGGGTCATTATCTGGTGGCTCGCTGGTGCGGAGTGAAAGTTCTGCGATTCTCGGTGGGATTAGGCAAAGTGGTCTGGTCACGCCGATTCGGACCGGATCAGACCGAGTGGGCAGTGTCGCTTGTGCCGCTCGGGGGCTACGTCAAGATGCTCGATGCGCGCGAGAGCGATGCGGGCGAGATCAGCGAGGCCGATGCAGCGCGCGAATTTACCCGGCAGTCGGTATGGAAGCGCATCGCGATTGTGGCTGCCGGGCCGCTGGCGAATTTTTTGTTGGCGATTGCGCTTTTTGCCGCGCTTTACAGCTACGGTATTCCGGAGCCTGTGTCGCAAGTGCGGGTAGCCGAGGGCAGTCTGGCCGAAATCGCAGGAATGAAATCGGGCGACACGGTGACTGCAGTCGATGGCGAGCCCGTCAGCGCTTGGTCGGAAATGCGGTGGAAACTCCTGCAATCGGCGATTGCTGGGCAATCGGTGCGGGTCGACCTGGCTCGTGTGGATGCGCGTGGTGACCGCATCAGCAGCGAAATCACATTGGCTCTGGGCAGTGTCGCTAGCGATGATCTTGACGGCCGTTTGCTTGAGCGTTTGGGGTTGGATTTGGCTCGTCCGCCTGCCATCTTGGGGCAGATTATCCCGGACGGCCCTGCCGAGCGTGCCGGACTGCAGCCGGGTGATCAGATCCTGCGGATAAATGGCGAGCCGGTGCCGGATGGCGTGTCGTTTGTCGAGCGCTTGCAAGCTGCGCCCGGCAAGCTTCTCCAGCTTGAGGGATTGCGGGCTGGGCAGCCTTTTTCGCTCGCAGTGACGCCCCAGCCAGAGCGTGTGGGAGAGCGCACCGTTGGACGCATCCGAGCGCAGGTGGACATGTCAGCCGCGACGACGATTGTTCAGGCAAGTCTGCCAGAGGCCATAGCACGCGCTACCCGCAAGACCTGGGACACCAGCGTGATGACGGTGACCATGCTTGGCAAGATGGTAATCGGCGAAGCCTCCCTTAAAAACATTACCGGGCCCATTACCATTGCCGATTATGCGGGTCAGACGGCGCGCATTGGCTTAATCAGTTTTCTGTCATTCATGGCCTTTATCAGTATCAGTCTGGGGGTCATGAATCTGCTGCCAATTCCCGTTCTGGATGGGGGGCATTTGTTGTATTATTCGCTGGAACTTTTTTCTGGCCGTCCAGTGTCTGAGCGAGTTGGCGCCTTGGCGCAAAGGGCGGGCATTGGACTACTGGTGGTATTGATGGCAGTGGCAATGTTTAATGATATTGCCCGTCTGATCTGGTGATGGCGGCAGTACCTGCTGGCCGTCAACAGATAATCTTCGAAGCTGGTTTTTTTGATGACACTCCATTCCAAGCGTAACCCGCTGCCGTTTATTCCCCGACTGATTGCAGCTGCTGCATTTTTGATGTGTTCGGGACAGGTGCTGGCACTCGATCCATTCACGGTCACGGATATTCGTGTTGAGGGTATTCAGCGTACTGAAGCGGGCACGGTGTTTAGTTATCTGCCCGTACGTGTGGGTGACACCTTCAATGACGAAAAAGCGGCAACGGCCATCAAGGCTTTGTATGCCACCGGATTTTTCAAGGACGTTCGTATTGAAGCCGACGGCAGCGTGCTCGTGGTGCTGCTGGAAGAGCGGCCAGCGATTGCCAGCGTCGAATTCTCCGGCATCAAGGAGTTCGACAAGGCCCAGCTGACCAAGTCGCTCAAGGAATTGGGATTGGGCGAATCACGCATTCTCGACAGATCGCTGGTCGATCGTGCCGAACAAGAACTAAAACGGCAATACCTGACGCGCGGTTTGTATGGCGTGAAGATCACCACCACAGTCACGCCGATAGAGCGTAATCGAGTGAACGTGACCTTTGCGGTAGATGAGGGCGAGATCGCGCGGATCAAGCAAATCAATATCGTCGGCAATAAGGCTTTTTCAGAAAAAGAATTACGCGATCAGATCAAGCTCTCGACTTCCGGGTGGTTTACCTGGTACAGCAAGGCTGACCAGTACTCGAAGCAAAAGCTGGCAGGGGATATTGAAACCCTGCGGTCCTTCTATCTGAATCGCGGCTATCTTGAGATGCAGATTGAGTCCACACAGGTATCGATCACGCCCGACAAAAAAGACATCTACATCACGGTCAACATCAGTGAGGGTGAGAAATTCACGATTGCAGGTATCAAGCTTGAAGGCGAAATGCTGGGTCGCGAAAAGGAATTTGAATCGCTGATCAGTCTCAAGCCCGGCGATGCCTATTCGGGCGAAAAAATGACCGAAAGCACACGCAAGATCGCTGAGCGTATGGGCGTCTTTGGATATGCCTTTGCGAATGTGAATGCCAGTCCACAAATCAATCGTGAAAAAAACGAAGTCAGTTTCACGGTGTTTGTCGATCCCGGCAAGCGCGTTTACGTGCGACGAATCAATATTGGTGGTAACGACCGAACTCGCGACGAAGTTATTCGTCGGGAATTCAGACAGTTCGAAAGCTCTTGGTACGATGGCGACAGAATTCGCCTTTCGAAAGATCGTATCGGACGTCTTGGATTCTTCACCGATACCACCGTGGATACCGTGGACATACCTGGCACGCCCGATCAGGTGGACCTGAATGTGAACGTTGTCGAGAAACCGACTGGCAGCGTGATGGTGGGTGCGGGTTTTTCCAGCAGCGAAAAAGTCACTTTGACTGGCTCGATCAATCAGGCTAATGCGTTTGGTAGTGGTAACAACATTGGTATCACCGTCAACACCAGCCGGATTTTCCGCACCATTTCGCTCTCACATACCAATCCTTACTTTACCGATGATGGCGTCAGCCGCACCGTTGAAGTGTTTTTGCGAACTACACGTCCACCGTTATATCTGACTGATGTGGATTTTCGCGTTGAGACACGCGGTGGGAATATGAGTTTTGGTATTCCGGTATCAGAACTGGATCGCGTGTTCGTTGGTGCTGGTATCGAAAACACGCAGGTGCAAACCTACTCCAACAGTCCTTTGCGGTATCAGACCTTTGTGTCCGAGAATTCGGACAACACTTCGGGTGTCGGCTCGGCGGAAACAACAGCCTACCCAGTAACCATGGCATGGCAGCGCGATAACCGCGACAGTGCGCTGATTCCAACCAAGGGGCGCTACCGCCGGGCTAATCTGGAGGTCTCTCCCGCAGGTAATGCGCAGTATTACCGGTCCACTTATCAGGATCAGTATTTCATGCCGCTTTTTGGTTCTGTGACGCTGGCCGTCAACGGCGAGCTGAGCTATGGTGCTGGCTTGTCTGGCAAAACCTACCCGATTTTCAAAAACTACTATGCCGGCGGTATCGGCTCAGTTCGTGGTTTCTATGCTGGGTCGCTGTCGGTGGATGGTACCGGCACGAGTACTTCGTCGAGCCGTTACAACCTGCCTATCGGTGGTCAGGCTCGGGTAATCATGAATGCCGAACTTCAGTTGCCGTTTCCCGGTGCCGGAGTAGACCGCAGTCTGCGCTGGTTCACCTTTTTTGATGCGGGCCAGGTCTTCAACCCGCAGGATGGTCAGTATATTAGCCTTGGCGATCTTCGCTACAGTACTGGTTTGGGTATCAGCTGGATTTCTCCGGTCGGTCCGCTAAAACTCTCGCTAGGCTACCCCCTGAATACTCAGTCTTTCGACAGAGTTCAGCGCTTTCAGTTTCAGCTTGGCACCGGATTTTGATAACCCGGTGGCATAATGATCATTTGCGTTACGGAGAATAAATTGAGATCTGTACTCAAAAAGATAATATCGACGTCTGGCTTGGTCGTCGCGCTCGGACTGAGTTCCTGGGCGCAGGCGCAGGAAATCAAGATTGGTTTTGTCAGCATAGAGCGCATCTTGCGCGATTCTGTGCCTGCCAAGGCGGCATTCACCAAGCTTGAGCAAGATTTTTCAAAGCGCGAGAAAGACCTTCAGGAATTGCAGAACAAGCTCAAGGCAGCGGCCGAAAAGAATGCGCGCGATGAGCCTGTGTTGTCTGATTCGGACAAGGCCAAGCGTCAGCGTGAATTTGCGGATATGGACCGCGAGCTTCAGCGCAAGCGTCGTGAGTTCAACGAAGATGTCTCGCAACGGAAAAACGAAGAACTGAATGTCATCGTCGAAAAAGCCAACAAGGTCATCAAGCAAATCGCCGAGGCCGAAAAATACGACATCCTGTTTCAGGAGCCCGTTGTCTATATCAGCCCGCGCGTCGACATTACCGACAAAGTGCTGAAGGCCCTTAACAAATAAGTCAGGAATACCGCCATGAGCACTCGACTAGGCGATTTGGTCGAAAGCCTGGGCGGGGAGTTGATCGGCGACCCTGACATTGCCGTCATTGGCATAGCCTCCCTCGATGCGGCTACTGCGTCGCATATCACCTTTCTGTCCAACCCAAAACTGCGCGTGCAGGCGTCTGCAACGCGCGCGGGTGCCTTGGTTCTGTCATCGGCAGATCATTCGGTGGTATCTGAAGGCTACAAGGGCGCGTGCATTCTCACCCCCAATCCCTATGCCTGGTTTGCTCGCGCTGGGCAGTTTTTTGCAGCAGCGCAGGCGCAGCCAGTGGCGCCGGGAATTCATGCGACCGCCAGTGTCCACCCCTCAGCGCAAATCCATGGCTCCAGCAGTATCGGCCCGCACGTCACCATCGAGGCGGGTGCTCTGATTGGTGAGCACTGCATTATCGGCGCGGGTTCTTTCATTGGTCAAAATGCGCGTATTGGTGCGCATACCCTGTTTCATCCTCATGTGACCTTTCTCGCAGCCTGTGAAATCGGGGCGCGCGGCATTGTGCATTCGGGTGCCGTGATCGGTGCGGATGGTTTTGGCTTCGCCAGCGATCAGGGTCGATGGATCAAAATTCCTCAAACCGGTCGTGTTCGTATCGGAGATGATGTCGAGATTGGGGCGAACACCACGATAGACCGCGGCGCGCTAGAGGATACGGTGATTGAAGAGGGCGTAAAGCTCGATAATCAGATACAGATTGCACACAACTGCGTCATTGGCGCGCATACGGCGATGGCAGGCTGCGTGGGTGTCGCCGGCAGTGCGAAAATTGGCCGTCACTGTACCTTCGGTGGTGCTGCGATGGTACTGGGACACTTGAGCATTGCAGACCATGTGCATGTTTCATCGGGCAGCCTGGTGTCGCGTTCGATCGCCGAGCCCGGGCAGTACACCGGTTTTTATCCGCTGGCACGCAACGCGGACTGGGAAAAAACAGCAGCGGTTGTACGCCAGCTTAATACCAT
>JBIIEY010000051.1:0-9622 GCA_044237595.1 Burkholderiaceae bacterium
TGCGAAATTGTGTAAGCAATTCGGTGCGACCAATTTCGCCTTGAACGAACAAAGGATACGGTAACTTGCGTCGCTCGAATTCATCACGCAGGCGCTCAGCCGTTTTTTTGACTGCACGCAGCGTTGTGCAAAGAAAGAAAGTTCGCCCGCCTGCTGCCTCGATCACAGGCAACGCGGCATCAATGACTGCATCAGTGTAGTCAGGTGAATTCGGCTGCGGCAAAATCGTCGGGGAATACAACAGTGCCTGCTGTTGATAATCAAAAGGGCTGGGCAGAGAAATCGCCTTCTCATCGGTGAGTCCGAGTTGGCTGCTGTAATGAGAAAAATCCTGTTTGACTGCTAGCGTGGCAGACGTGAATATCCAGGCGCGTGGAGGACCTTCGCGCTGCTTGCCAAATATCGGGGCAATCGACAATGGGGTGCGATGCAGTTGCACTGATTGAGAAAATGCTTCGACCCACAACACAGTGGGCGGAAGCGAATCGTCGATCGTTTCCTTCCAATCAGCCAGACGAATACCTATTTCCACTGCACGCACGCGGCACTGCTCTATCGTCTCTGCACGCTCGGCTTGGGTTGCGAGCACCTCCACCATATGCGAGAGCATGCGCTTGAGATGTTCGAGTGCCGGAAAAAAAGGACTACTGACTGCAATCTGGGCGAATGCCAAACGCGTGCCATCTGGCGGAAACGTCAGTCGCAGATCACGCACCGATTTCTCAAGCGAAGCAACCAAAGCACCCCAGTCAGCGCCGTCGCGCGCATGCGTCAAACCTTCGGCTAAGACATCGCGACACAACTCCATGATTTGCGATGTCGATATATCCTCACCAAAGAACAGCGTTGCGGTTTCAGGAAGCTGATGCGCTTCATCAAAAATCACCGTATTCGCGCTGGGTAAAAGTTCAGCGACGCCAGTGTCCTTCAAAGCGACATCAGCAAAAAACAGATGGTGGTTGACCACGACCACATCGGCCTGTTGCGCCTCCTTGCGCGCCTTCATCACAAAACAATCCTGATAATGTGCGCACTCGACCCCGAGACAGTTATCGCGTGTCGAGGTAACGAGATTCCAGATAAGTGCGTTCTCGGGCACATTCGATAACTCTGCTCTGTCACCCGTGCCCGTTGTCTTGATGAAGCGACCAATGTCGCGCAAATAACCAACATCCTCACGCGCAGTCAGCCGGCCGTTTTGCAAAGTACGTTCGAGATGAAAATGACAGACGTAGTTGGATCGCCCTTTGAGCAGTGCCACCGATACGGGAGCGTTGAGCGCTTTGCGAACCACCGGTATGTCACGCAAGAACAGCTGATCTTGAAGATTCTTCGTCCCAGTGGAGACAATCACCTTACCACCCCAGAGCAAGGCAGGCACCAAATAAGCAAAAGTTTTGCCTGTGCCGGTACCGGCCTCGACAATCAGCGCCGTTTGTCCTGCAATGGCCTGTGCCACGGCCCTCGCCATATCAATCTGTGATTGACGCGGACGAAAACCGGGGATACCCATCGCCAGCCTGCCATTGTCGGAAAACAGCTGATCAATTTCCTCGTCATGCACGAGGGCCATCGCTGCCGGGTTGATTGCTTCAGTCAAAGGGTGTAGCCCATCGGTGCTCAGGCCGGGATATCCGGAACCAGCTGCATCTTGAGCTGGATGATCTGATCTTTGAGTTGCAATTTGCGTTTTTTAAGCCGCCGCAATTGCAAATCATCCGAATCCGCAGCCTCGGCAAGGCGCTCAATGGCCGCGTCAAGGTCGCGGTGCTCGATTTCCAGTTCGATCACGCGCCCACGCACCAGTTCGGCCGATACCGTCATGGCTCGCGATTGACAGGTGATTCGGCAGGCGCCTGAACCTCGGAGGCGTCGCGCGTACTGGCTTCAGGCTCTCGCACCTTACCGGAAATCGGCAAGCCACGACCAGATTGTTGCTTGGCCTGAATGTCACGTTCAGCCAGCGCACGGTCGCGCTCAGCAGCCTTTTCCTTTCGAAGCAAGGCATTCGCTTCTACTTCGATTTTTCGTATTCTTGTAAGTGCAGCACGCTTCTTTTCTCTTACATCATTCATGCACGCCGTTGCAAAAAAACGGTCAAAGCAAGCAACACGCTGATTTGAATACAGGCGATCAACACCAATGCGGGCATCGACGATATCGTCGAGCGCTGCTTTGGCAATTTCAGCCGTATCAATCGATCCGGATGGATAACGCTCTGCCAGGAGCTGCGAAGCGTCTTGCGCATTCGCCAGAGACAGCGACATGCTCAGCAAGAAAGCCAACAGAAACGATGGCAACGAGGATGTTCTGATAGCGTTCATAGAATTAGTTTTATATCAGGCAATCGCTGCAGCCGCTTGTCGACGGGTGCTTTCCTTGTATTCGCGCGACTGCATTTCCAGAATACGCGATACGGTCCGATGAAATTCATTGGCCATTTTGCCCTCGGTGTACAGAAGATCAGGCTCAACCTCCGCTGACATGATCAACTTGATACGGTGATCATAAAGCACGTCAATGAGCCAGGTAAAACGCCGGGCTTCGGAAGCCATCTCGGCGTTCATTTTAGGCACGCCCGACAGAATCACCGTATGAAACCGGTTCGCCATGTCAAGATAGTCGTTTTGCGATCTCGGACCGCCGCAAAGCGTTGCAAAATCAAACCAGATGACACCGCCCGCTCGCCGCACCGCCGTGAGCTCCCGTGATTCTATCTTGATCCTGGGATCCTGGTCCGAAGTCTCGGCGATGCTCGAGAAAGTTTGCCGCAAGGCCGTCTCAGCGACGGCATTCAGTGGGCAGTGATACACATCAACCTGCGCCATAATTCGCTTGCGGTAATCGGTGCCCGCATCCACATTGAGCACATCCAGCTTATCCTTGAGCAATGCTATCGCGGGCAACATACGGTCACGATGCAACCCATCCGGATAGAGGGTGTCGGGTTCGTAGTTGGAAGTCAGCACGAAAGATACGCCATTCTCGAACAAAGCTGACATCAGGTTATAGAGAATCATTGCATCCGCAATGTCAGAGACGTGGAATTCGTCGAAACAGATCAGTCTGTATTTACGCGCGATTTTGGCCGCGACGACTTTCAACGGATCTTCAACACCTTTTTGCTCGTCGAGTTCACGATGCACACCACGCATGAACTCGTGGAAATGCAGCCGCGTCTTGCGGACAATCGGAACCACGGTATAAAAGCTATCCATCAGAAAGGATTTGCCGCGACCAACACCGCCCCACAAGTACACACCACGTGGCACATCAGGACGATTGACCCAGCGCTTGAGCCGCGAAGAGCGCTGCTCTCGAAAGCCCACCCATGCATCATAAGCCTGCTGCAAGCGATCAACCGCAGCCAGTTGCGATGGATCAGAGTGATAACCACGCTCTCCTAAAACGTGATCATAGTATTGACGAACATTCATCACTGCAGCGGCGTCATGTCAACGGTCACTTGCGAAGGGTAGTCGCTTCTCGTACCGCCCAGCGGGATTCCGATACCCATCGACACACCGACACCGCTGTATCCGCCCAGGCCACCGCCCACACCCACGCCCACACGTGTTCCACCGGAGCTCAATGAACGGCCGGCCGGACTACGGTGTATGACTTCCGAAGTGCGGTAGCCTGCCTTGTCACACACAATCCGCAGATCGCCGTTCGGATTACCGACCGTGGCGTAACCAGGTGTCTGTACTGTCCAGCTGCCGGAATCGGTAGTCACCACACAATCAGCGCCAGTCAGCGGCTGCTCCCGGGAGGTGGTCAGGATTTCGACGCGCCCCTCAAAAGGTGGTGTCGAGGCGCAGCCCGGTAGCGACAGCGCTACCGTGATCATCACACTTCTGCGCTTCAGCCACTTCAGATAACCTGGATTGAGCTGCATGATGATCTGTCCTTTGCTGCGTCCGGCGATCAGAAATTCAGTGAGCGCTTATCGACGGCCAGTGCCGCCTCCTTGGTAGCTTCGGACAAAGAAGGATGTGCGTGGCAGATGCGCGCAATGTCCTCTGCCGATGCACGAAACTCCATCGCGACAACGGCTTCGGCGATCAACTCTGAGGCCATGGGTCCAATGATGTGCACGCCCAGTATTTCATCCGTGCGTGCATCCGCCAAAAACTTCACCATCCCAGAGGTATCACCCAGTGCCCGTGCACGGCCATTGGCCATGAACGGGAAAGTACCTGCGTTATAAGCGACGCCTTCCGCTTTGAGTTGCTGCTCAGTCTTGCCCACCCAGGCAATCTCCGGCGATGTATAAATGACCCAGGGAATGGTATTAAAGTTCACATGACCATGCTTGCCTGCAATGCGCTCGGCGACGGCAACACCCTCTTCTTCAGCCTTGTGCGCGAGCATGGGGCCGCGCACCACGTCACCTACGGCCCAGACGTTGGGTAAATTAGTGTGACAGTGATCATCGACCGCGATGAATCCGCGTTCATCAAGCGCCAGACCCACGATCTCTGACTGGAGTCCGATGGTATTGGGTACGCGACCGATGGAGACAATCAAGCGATCGAATAGTACTTTGTGATCCTGACCGGCAGCATCGGTGTAATGAACGCTGACTTCCTTGCCCGCCTTTATTTCACCGATTTTTACGCCCAACTCAACCGTCAGTCCCTGTTTCGCAAACAGCTTTTGCGCTTCGGCTGCAATCTGCTGATCTACCGCGCCGAGGAAAGCTGGCAGTGCTTCAAGTATCGTCACCTCGGCACCCAAACGGCGCCAGACACTACCCATCTCGAGACCAATAACACCGGCGCCAATCACACCCAGTTTTTTGGGTACAGCATCAATCGCTAAGGCGCCGGTATTTGAGAGAATCAGTTTTTCATCAAACGGCACCTGAGGCAACGCACGTGGATTCGAGCCTGTCGCCACAATAATGTGCTTGCCCTTGAGTGTCTCGGCGCTTTTTCCGCTTACTGAAATTTCATAGCCATCGGCATCCGCTTTGACGAACGCGCCACGACCATGGAAGAAGGTGACTTTGTTTTTCTTGAACAGATAGAGGATGCCGTCGTTGTTTTGTTTGACGACGGTGTCCTTGCGGCCCAGCATTTGCTCGAGATTGAGCTTGAGCCCCTTGACCTCGATACCGTGCTCGGCAAAACCATGGCCTGCATGTTCAAAATGCTCGGATGACTGCAGCAATGCCTTGGAAGGAATGCAGCCGACGTTGGTACACGTACCGCCTGGCGCTGGCCCACCCTTGTCGTTTTTCCACTCATCGATGCAAGCAGTCGAAAGTCCCAACTGGGCTGCGCGAATGGCGGCTATGTAACCACCCGGGCCACCGCCGATGACGATGACATCAAAATTTGTTGACATGGCAGCCCCTTAGAGATCGAGTAACAGACGGGACGGATCTTCGAGTACTTCTTTCATCGCAACCAAACCAAGCACCGCTTCACGACCATCAATCAGTCGGTGATCGTAAGACATCGCCAGATAATTTATTGGCCGAACCACGACCTGTCCGTTCTCGACCACTGCGCGGTCCTTGGTTGCATGAACACCGAGGATCGCTGATTGCGGCGGGTTAATGATAGGCGTAGAGAGCATGGAGCCAAACACACCACCATTCGAAATCGAGAAGGTACCGCCAGTCAGTTCATCCAGTGTCAGCTTGCCATCCTTGGCTTTCTGACCAAACTCGCCGATCTTCTTTTCGATTTCTGCGATGTTCATCTGATCGACATTGCGAAGGATAGGCACCACCAAACCGCGTGGTGATCCGACTGCAATGCCGATATCAAAATAGCCGTGGTAGACCACATCATTGCCATCGATCGAGGCATTCAGCACGGGATACTTCTTGAGTGCAGCGACGGCGGCCTTCACGAAGAAAGACATGAAGCCCATCTTCACGCCGTGCTCTTTTTCAAATTTATCTTTGTACTTGTTACGCAGATCCATCACGGGCTGCATGTTGACTTCATTGAAGGTCGTGAGGATCGCATTGGTTGACTGCGATTCCAGCAGACGCTCCGCAATACGAGCACGCAACCGGCTCATTGGCACTCGTTGCTCTGGGCGGTCGCCAAGATCCATGCTAACGGGTGCAGGGACTGCCGGCAACGAGGCCGCTCGTGGTGCGGAGACAGCTGGCGCTGGTGCGGGCTTGTTCTGCATGGCGTTGATCACGTCACCCTTGGTGACGCGTCCATCCTTGCCGGTACCCGCGACGCTGCTGGCGGACATGTTGTTTTCTGCGAGCATGCGAGCGGCCGCAGGCATCGCAATCGTGCTGCTTGATGCTACAGCGGCAACGACCAGAGCCGGCGCTGCAGCTGGTAATGGCGCTGGTGTCGGCGCCGCAGATGCGCTGGCAGCGCCTGCAACAGCGGTCGCTTCGGTATCGATGCGGGCGATGATTTCACCCGCCACCACGGTACTGCCGTTTTCTTTGAGAATTTCGACAATCACGCCTTGCGCGGGTGCAGGTAATTCCAGCACCACTTTGTCGGTTTCGATATCAATCAGGTTTTCGTCGCGAGCTACGGCTTCGCCGACTTTTTTATGCCACTGAAGCAGCGTTGCTTCTGCAACGGATTCTGACAGCTGCGGTACAGGGACTTCAAGAATTGCCATAACACTCTCCGTTTCGGGTTGTTCAAACGGTGCACCGGCATCCAGTACACCATCGGGTCATTGTTTTATTTGGTCAGCACGAAGCCTTTGAGCTTAGAGAAAGCGGTATCAATCAGCGACTTCTGCTGCGCATAGTGCTTGTCGTAGTAGCCCACCGCTGGTGAAGCACTTGCGGGCCTTCCGGCGTAGGCCAGTTTCTGGCCGTCCGACAGATTTTCCATAATGTTGTGCTGTATCTGGAACCAGGCACCCTGATTTTGCGGCTCGTCCTGCACCCACACCAGCTCGCTGAAATTCGGATAGGACTTGAGCTCAGTTGAGAGTGCCTTGTGCGGGAACGGATACAACTGTTCGACGCGGATAATCGCAACGTCAGAGGCACCTCGCTCCTTGCGCGCATTGACGAGATCGAAATACACCTTGCCGGAGCAAGCCAGCACGCGTTTGACTTTCTTGCGATCGATGCTGTCATCAACCTCGCCCAACACGGTATGGAACGATCCTTTGACCAGCTCAGAAAGCGGCGAACCTGCATCCTTGTTACGCAGCAGCGACTTGGGCGTCATGATTACCAGCGGCTTGCGGAACAGACGAATCATCTGACGGCGCAGGAGGTGGAAAATCTGCGATGCGGTTGTCGGTTGCACGACCTGCATGTTGTTGTCAGCGCACAGCTGCAGGAAGCGCTCGAGACGTGCCGACGAGTGTTCGGGTCCCTGACCTTCGTAACCGTGCGGCAGCATCATCACGAGCCCCGAAGCGCGACCCCATTTCACTTCGCCGGAGCTGATGAACTGGTCGATCACGACCTGAGCACCATTCGCAAAATCGCCGAACTGCGCTTCCCAGATGGTGAGGGTATTGGGCTCAGCCGTCGAATAGCCGTACTCGAAAGCGAGTACCGCTTCCTCCGACAGCACGGAGTCAATCACGAGGAAAGGCGCTTGCTGATCCGAGACGTGTTGGAGAGGTATGTAATAACCAGCATCCCATTTCTCGCGATTCTGATCATGCAGTACCGAATGGCGGTGAGTGAAGGTGCCACGCCCCGCGTCTTGTCCGGTAATGCGCACGGCATAACCGGAGGACACCAACGATGCAAAAGCCAGATGCTCGCCCATGCCCCAGTCGAGATTGACTTCACCACGACCCATTGCTGCACGATCGGCGAGTACTTTTTCAACCAATGGATGGACCTTGAAACCCTCGGGCACTTGGGTAATGCGCTGGGAAAGCCGCTTGAGCTCAGCCGCTGGTACCGATGTGTCTGCAGCATCGGTCCATTTGCGGTTGAGGAAAGGCATCCAGTCAACCGCGTATTTATTCTTGAAGTTGGAGATAACCGGATCGACCGAGCGACGTCCTGCATCCATCGCATCGCGGAAATCCTTGACCATGCTATCGCCACCGTCGCTAGCAATCGTGCCTTGCGTGGCAAGCTTGTCTGCATAGAGCTTGCGTGTGCCAGGATGCTGACCGATCTTTTTGTACATCAAGGGCTGCGTAAGAGCGGGCGTGTCCTGCTCATTGTGACCGAGTTTGCGGAAGCAAACGATATCGACCACGATATCTTTCTGGAATTGCATACGGAAATCGAGCGCGATCTGCGTTGCGAATACCACCGCTTCCGGATCATCACCGTTCACATGCAAGACCGGAGCTTCGATCATCTTGACGACGTCAGAGCAATACAGGGTCGAGCGCGAATCACGCGGATCCGAAGTCGTAAAGCCAATCTGGTTGTTAATCACGATGTGCACAGTACCGCCCGTACCGTAACCACGGGTCTGCGCCAGATTCAGCGTCTCCATCACAACGCCCTGCCCGGCAAACGCAGCATCGCCGTGCACCAGAATCGGCAAGACCTGCGCGCCCTTCTGATCACCCCGGCGGTCCATACGCGCCTTGACCGAACCTTCAACGACGGGATTGACGATCTCGAGGTGCGAGGGATTGAATGCCAGCGACAAGTGGACCGGACCACCCGGCGTGGAAATGTCACTGGAGAAGCCCTGGTGATATTTCACATCGCCTGCGGGCAGATCATCACCGTGTTTTCCCTCGAACTCCGCAAACAAATCATGCGGCATTTTGCCGAGAATATTGACCAGGACATTCAGACGGCCGCGGTGCGCCATGCCGATCACAATCTCCTGAATGCCATTGCTGCCCGCGCGTTGAATGGTTTCATCCAGCGAGGCAATGAAACTCTCGCCACCCTCCAGCGAGAAACGCTTTTGGCCGACGTATTTGGTATGCAGATAGCGTTCAAGGCCCTCAGCTGCGGTTAGTCGGTCGAGAATATGAACCTTTTGTTCGCGTGTGAAATTGCCAGTAGACCGGGTCGACTCGAGACGCTCCTGCATCCAGCGCTTCTGGGTCGGGTCGGTCATGTACTGGAACTCGGCACCGATTGAGCGGCAGTAAGTGTCGCGCAGCGCTTGCAGCAAGTCCCGCAGGGTCGCAGTCTCGCCACCAAAATAGGTATTGCTGATGTTGAACACGATGTCCATGTCGGCATCGGAGAAGCCGTAGAACGCGGGCTCGAGTTCAGGAATGTTCGGACGTTCCTGGCGCTGCAGCGGGTCGAGATTAGCCCACTGAGTACCGAGGAAGCGGTAGGCAGCGATCAGCTGGGTAACAGCAACCCGCTTGCGACCCATTTCAGCATCGGCGGATGCGGTAACGGTACGAATCGGACCTTGCTTTGCACGCTCTGCAAAGGAGGCGACCACGCTCGCGTGAGGCACATCGGGACGGTCAGACCCGTCAACCGCAGGCACGTGCTGCATCGCGTCGAAATACGCGCGCCAGTTATCGGGGACTGCACCGGGGTTGAGAAGGTAGGCCTCGTAGAGTTCTTCCACATACGGGGCGTTACCTCCAAACAGATAAGAATTGGAGAAATGTTGCTGCATCATCTTGCTCACCTTTTCCTCGCGCTTCGCGAGAGCTGGGGGTTAGAAAGTCCTGGCAAATCTGGTGGCGCCGAATCGTCGCTGACCTG
>JBIIEY010000331.1:0-2764 GCA_044237595.1 Burkholderiaceae bacterium
TACCCCGCTTCACCTTCGCCTTCGAGTTTGACCAGCCCGTGTACATCGGTTTCGAAGCCGGGGAATTTCTCATTGAAGTCACGCGCAAAGCGCAGGTAATCAACAATCGTCTTGTTGAAGCGCTCGCCCGGAATTAGCAGCGGGATGCCGGGCGGGTAGGGTGTAAGCAGGATCGCGGTGACGCGACCTTCGAGTTCATCAATGGGCACGCGATCAATTTCACGATGCGCCATTTTCGCAAACGCATCCGAAGGCTTCATCGCCGGCTGCATATCGGACAAATACATTTCCGTCGTCAGACGGGCAATGTCATGGGCCTTGTACATGTCGTGAATCTGATGGCAGAGATCCTTCAGCCCGGTGCGTTCATAGCGCGGATTGGCGGCAGCGAATTCCGGCAGGATGCGCCACATCGGCTGGTTCTTGTCGTAGTCATCCTTGAACTGCTGCAGTGCAGTCAGCAGCGTGTTCCAGCGGCCTTTGGTGATGCCGATGGTGAACATGATGAAGAAGGAATACAGGCCTGCCTTTTCGACGATAACGCCATGCTCGGCAAGGTATTTGGTGACGATGGAAGCAGGAATGCCGGTCTCGCCGAATTTGCCATCCAGCGACAGGCCGGGCGTGACAATCGTGGCCTTGATCGGATCCAGCATGTTGAAGCCGGATTCAATTTTTCCGAAGCCATGCCAGTCATCCTTGCCGTTGATCATCCAGTCATCACGGTCGCCGATACCATCAGTAGAAAACTCTTCCGGTCCCCACACTTGGAACCACCAGTCTTTACCCCATTCCTCGTCGACTTTTTTCATCGCACGACGGAAGTCGAGCGCTTCGAGAATACTTTCTTCGACTAGCGCAGTACCACCCGGCGGCTCCATCATGGCTGCTGCAATGTCGCAGGAGGCGATGATGGCGTACTGCGGTGAGGTGGAGATGTGCATCAGGTAGGCTTCATTGAAGCTATCCCGATCCAGTTTGACGGTCTCCGATTCCTGTACCAGAATTTGCGATGCCTGCGACAGGCCGGCCAGCAGTTTGTGCGTGGACTGCGTGGAGAAAATCATCGATTTTTTCGCGCGCGGTCTGTCCTTCCCGATGGCATGCATGTCTTTGTAAAAATCATGGAAGCTGGCATGCGGCAGCCAAGCTTCATCGAAATGCAGAGTTTCGATTTTGCCGTCGAGCATTTCTTTGATGGTTTCTACGTTATATATCACTCCGTCATAAGTGGACTGGGTAATGGTCAGGATACGCGGAATCTTGTTCTTGGCATCACGGGCGAAGGGATTGGCTTCGACCTTTTTCATGATGTTCTCCATCCGGAATTCTTCGACCGGAATGGGACCGATGATGCCCAGATGGTTTCGAGTTGGCATCAGGAACACTGGTATCGCGCCACACATGATGATGGAGTGCAGTACCGATTTATGACAATTGCGATCCACGACCACCACATCACCCGGTGCCACGGTAGAGTGCCAGACCATCTTGTTCGAGGTCGAGGTACCGTTGGTAACAAAGTAGCAGTGGTCTGCATTGAAAATGCGGGCAGCATTACGCTCACTGGCGGCCACTGGTCCGGTGTGGTCGAGCAACTGACCTAGTTCTTCGACTGCATTGCAGACATCGGCGCGCAGCATGTTCTCGCCGAAAAACTGGTGAAACATCTGACCGATCGGTGACTTCAGAAATGCCACGCCGCCGGAATGGCCGGGGCAGTGCCACGAATAGGAACCATCTTGTGCGTAATGCACCATCGCTCTGAAAAACGGCGGGGCAAGGCTGTCTAGATACGAGCGTGCTTCGCGAATGATGTGACGCGCAACGAATTCGGGCGTGTCTTCGAACATGTGAATGAAGCCGTGCAGTTCACGCAGCACGTCATTCGGTATGTGGCGCGAGGTTCGGGTTTCACCATACAGATACAGCGGTATGTCGGCGTTCTTGTAGCGAATTTCTTCTACAAAGGCGCGCAGGGATTTCAGCGCATGCTCGGTTTCTTCAGGGCTGCCGCCACCGAACTCCTCATCGTCGATGGACAGGATGAATGCCGAGGCGCGTGATTGCTGCTGTGCGAACTGCGACAAGTCACCGTAGCTGGTAACACCGAGCACTTCCATGCCTTCTTTTTCGAGTGCATCGGCCAGCGCGCGTATGCCGAGTCCGGAGGTGTTTTCGGAGCGGAAGTCTTCGTCAATGATGACGATGGGGAAGCGGAATTTCATCGGTGCTCCTGATGCGCCCCATCACCCAGGAGGAGTGAGCGGCAAAAAATAAAGCGGGATTCTCTCAGATATGAGGAAGCTATGGGAGAAATTGAATTTTCAAACAAATACCAGGCGCTGTGGCGTCAGCGCCGATGATAGATGACAAAAGCGTAATCAAATCCCTGAGCGTCCGAGTGATGCGGGTCGCGCGATACCTCGTTCCACACCGTCAGGTCTATTGCCGGGAAGAAGGCGTCGCAGGCAAAGTCAGCATCGATCTCGGTGACGATCAGACGGGAAGCCAGCGGCAAAGCATCAGCGTAGATCTGAGCGCCGCCAATGACAAAGATTTCACCCTCGCCAGCCAGATCGGCTGCCTGCTGCAGCGAGCCGGCGGTATCGACCCCCTCATGCTGCCAGTCGGGGTTGCGTGTGATGACGATATTGCGCCGGTCGGGCAGTGGACGCCCTATGGATTCAAACGTCTTCCTGCCCATCAGGATAGGATGGCCAGTCGTGGTGCGTTTGAAAAACGCCAGATCCTCTGGCAGCCG
>JBIIEY010000333.1:0-2758 GCA_044237595.1 Burkholderiaceae bacterium
GTGGCATGCACATTGATGACTTCGCACCGAATCTGTCGTTCTTCTTCTCCAACGGCATGGATCCGGAATACACCGTACTGGGTCGGGTGGCACGTCGCCTGTGGGCCGTGGCGATGCGCGAGAAATACGGTGCCAATGATCGTTCGCAAAAACTGAAATATCACATTCAGACCTCCGGTCGTTCACTGCACGCACAGGAAGTTGATTTCAACGACATCCGCACCACCTTGCAAGCGCTGATTGCGATTTACGACAACTGCAACTCGCTGCACACCAATGCGTATGACGAAGCCATCACCACGCCGACTGATGAATCCGTGCGTCGCGCGCTGGCGATTCAGCTGATCATCAACCGCGAATGGGGTCTGGCAAAAAATGAAAACCCCAGTCAGGGTTCTTTTATCATCGAAGAACTGACGGATCTGGTCGAAGAAGCCGTCCTGCAGGAATTCGAGCGCATCGCCGAACGCGGCGGCGTGCTGGGCGCGATGGAAACCGGCTATCAGCGCAGCAAGATTCAGGAAGAGTCGATGCTCTACGAGCACAAGAAACACGATGGCAGTCTGCCCATCATCGGCGTCAACACCTTCCGCAATCCCAAGGGCGACGCCGTTGCACAGCAACTGGAACTCGCACGCTCCACGGACAATGAAAAGCAATCGCAATTGCAGCGTCTCGCCGATTTCCATGCAACCCACAGCGACGCTGCCAAGCAATCGCTGGCTGCACTGCAAGAAGCCGTGATCCGTGACGAGAACGTGTTTGCCCAGCTGATGGCCGCGGTCCGAGTGTGCTCGCTCGGTCAAATCACCGATGCGCTGTTTGAAGTGGGTGGGCAGTACCGCCGCAGCATGTAACCAGGGTTTTTCATGTCTCCGACAGATGCAGCACTGACAGACGCTATCGCCGCGATAAACATTGCCGGCTATGCCAAAACTCGTAATCATCTGGACGGTAAAATCACGCGGCTCTCGCCCTATCTGACTCACGGCTTCATCTCGATGCCGGCGTTATTTGAGCAATTGCCCAAACTGACGCTCGATGACAAGCTCGCCTTCGAATTTGGTTGGCGCGAATTTTTTCAGCATGTCTGGCATCGTTCTGGCGATGCGATTTTTAAGGATATGCGCCCGGCCCTGCCGGATATTCGCTACAGCACCACGCTACCCAACGATATACGCGAAGGTCGCACGGGCCTGCCCGTGATTGATCGGGCAGTCTATACACTCTACGAGACCGGCTATCTGCACAACCATGCGCGCATGTGGCTGGCAAGCTATACGGTGCATTTACGCAAGGTGCACTGGCGGGTTGCCGCTGACTGGATGTATGGTCACTTGCTCGATGGTGATCTGGCATCGAATCATTTGTCCTGGCAGTGGGTTGCGGCGACCTTTAGCAGCAAACCCTATTTATTCAACGCTGAAAACGTCGCCAAGCATGCCGGTCAGCCTTGGCACTGTCCGCGCAGCGTGATTGATACCTCTTATGAAGCTCTGGAAATGATTGCGCGAAGTCAGACTGAAGTGGGTATCGCGCCATCCCTGATGGGTATTGACGAGCCTGCATTGATCGCAACACCATCCATTAGCAGTGCTGATAACGCGGTGCTGACCGGGCCGCGGCGCGTACGGCTCGTACATCCCTGGATGCTGGCAGACGACGATTTTGATGGCCTGCGACTGGGCGTGATTCACCTGCCCTTTCACCAGCGCTTTCCGTGGTCGCAGCAACGATGGGATTTTGTCATGCAGCGGATGCAGTCCATCACCGATCATTTGTTTGTGGGTGATGTAAAAGAACTCCGTACAATCCTCGCTGGTGCCACCGATATCAGCTCGGTGGCGACGCTCAACCCTGGCTATAGAGAATTGTTGTCCGTGCTTTGTACTGACTTGCATAACTTACCGCGCCAGTTTCCTGATCCGGAGACTGCTTGTCGTTCGTTCTCCGCTTTCTGGAGTCGATGCACGGCCAAAACCGATAACGCCCCGCGACGTAGCTGGCATCGATGACATCACCTGGCATTGCCGTCGTCTGGTTCAAGCGCGATCTACGCGTTTTCGATCATCTGCCTTTGTTTGAAGCCAGTCGCCACCCTGCCGTACTGCCTTTGTATGTGTACGAACCCGAACTCATACGCGCCCCGGATTATTCAACTCAGCACCTCGCTTTCATCAATGAGTGTCTGGAAGATCTCGATCTGGCATTGAGCGGTCGCGGTACGTCCTTGTTGATTCAACACGGCGAAACAACCACCGTACTGCAACGCATACGCGAGCAGTTTGGTCATTTCACGCTCTACTCCCACGAAGAAACCGGTAACGCCATCAGCTATGCGCGTGACCGCCGCGTGGCCGACTGGTGTCGATCGCAGGGCCTGAATTGGAAAGAATATCCATCCAATGGCGTCGTCCGCCGACTGGTATCGCGCGATGAGTGGTCCAGCCAGTGGATGCAGCGCATGCGCGCGCCGGTCTTGAATGCACCTGACTTTCTGCGATCGACCGGTAAAACCATGTCGCCCTCGGGCATCATGACGCCACGCCAACTGGGACTGGATGGGCCAGACAAACCGCTGCGGCAACGTGGCGGCCGGCGCGTGGCTTCGAAACAGGTGAAAGAATTTTTCAGTCAACATCTCGCCGACTATCGCTATGCGATGTCCAGCCCCTTGACGGCAGAGACCGCCTGTTCGCGTCTGTCGCCGTATTTGGCGTATGGCGTACTGTCGGTACGCGAGCTGATGCACAAGATC
>JBIIEY010000052.1:0-9555 GCA_044237595.1 Burkholderiaceae bacterium
GGGGTCGGCCACCTCGATGCGATGCCATCCGATCTCTTTGCCGTTTGGGTTGCGAGTTACCTCACCGCCCAGCGCTTTACTAATGAGTTGCCCGCCCAAACAATGACCAATTAGCGGGATGTCTTGCGCAATCGCATTACGAATAAGTGCCAGTGAGGCGGGTATCCAGGGCAAGGGATCATTGACACTCATCGGCCCGCCCATGAATGCAATGCCTGCAAATTGATCCGCATGCTCCGGAACAGGCTCTCCGAGATCAATGCGAATTTCTCGATAAAGCAAGCCAAGCTGCTGTAGAAAAGTGGCGAAGTAAGCGGGACCATCGGCGGCCGAGTGACGAAAAATGGCGATTGGTTTTGCGGCGTTTTTCATGAATCAATACATCCTTCAAGACAGATAGTTCGGTATGTTGCCCGTTAGGTCGTGTGTGGAGCTCAGGCTTGTTGCCAGCGCGCGTAGCGATAGCGCGCCCACAAGTAGGCATCCATCACCATTATCGCGTAGATAAAGAAACCGCCGGCATGTCTGCCTATGAAGGAGTGTGCCGGCGTGGTGAGGTGGTAAGTGACAACGCCCAGACTCAGCGCAAAAAAAATCATGATCCAGGCTCGGACCAGCATCCCGTTCAGCACCTGACCCATACCTGGCAGAAGGATAGCGACGATCAGTACCAGTAGCGGGTGCAAGGGACGCAAAAACATCTACGCAGCCTCCCTGATATCTGCCCGTACTGCCGCGGTGACCGCTAGCAAGGTATCAAGCCAGTACGCTAGCCACTCACTTGGAATTCGTTCAACTTCAGTGAGCATCGAGCGCAGCACCAGATAATGACCGCGCTCGACACCACACACGCGTACTACCAACCGAACGCCACGGGGTGTGACCACGATTTCTTTAAGATCAGAACTGGCGATCGCGTCGCCAAGCGATGTGTGTATCGCCGAAAGTGGTGCTTGCCAGTCGGCTGGACTGACACGCGCCATGTGGTGAGAAGGCCATTCATCACCGAGGTGAATGCGCTGCGCGAATTGCTCTATCTGCGAAAAGAATTCGATATTCGCAGGTCGGAACAGCACATCCAAACTACCGTTCAGCCTCATGGGCGAGTCGACGGTGAGCACCAGCCAAAGCGATGGTACTTTGCGGTAGCCCACGTGATCCAGCAGCGGTTGCAGCAGCACTTTCTCGTTGCTGTACGTGCCCTGAAGTAGCGGATAGTCGCTACCCGGATCAATCTGATCGGACGGGTCGAGCAGTGCGCAACAGTCATCGAAAATCGCTGCCCGCCGCGCAGCAAAGCCACGCTGTGCGCGGCGCTGCCACAGTAAGCAAGCGATCAGAAAAAAGACACCGGCGGCGATGCTGCCGCCGGTGAGTTCTCCGCCCAAGCCGATCTCCTTAGTAACCTTTGGGTCGCGGCCACGGCATGGTGAACTGGTCACCACGCCGCACGAACTGATAGCGCCTCACCACGAACCAAATCGAGATCAGGATGTAGAACGCCATGATCGACAGCAGCGAAGCGCCATAGCCGAGGTAGGTCGCGAAATAGGTCGCCGCGCACAACAGCCCAAGCAAAATGCAGGGGATAGGGTGGAACGGATGGACATAACCGCGGTTGATCGTGCCCAGCGGCCACATGCGGCGGAAGCGGATTACGTTGAACGACATGAAGGTATAGCCCAGCAGGCCCGACAAGATCGAGAAGGTGATCACCTGATCCAATAAGCCAGTGAAGGCAAACGAAACGGCAATCGGGATCAGGAACAGGATAGCTCGATAGGGCGTGCGATACCGTGGATGCACCGCGCCGAACCACTGCGGCATGTAACGATCACGCGACATTGAGAACCAGGCCCGCGATGCATCGTTGATGCAGCCATTCGCTGAGGCCACTGCTGCGAAGATGGTACCGACGAACAGAATCACCTCCAGCTCGAGAATGCCGGTCAGGCGAGCTGCGTCGTATAGCGGTGTGATGGCTTGTCCGAGGTACTCCCATGGCATCAGTCCGGCGCAGATATACCAAGTGAGCGTAGCAGCAATCAGCAACGTGATAATGCCGCCCATGGTGCCGAGTGGTATCGAGCGACCAGGTGAGCGCACTTCTTCGGCGGCCTGACAGGTACCTTCAATGCCGAGGTAATACCACATCCCGAATTGCAGCGCCGCCAGTACCCCGATCCAGCCATAGGGTAGATCGGTCAGCATCTCACGATGACGCAGAATCGAGCCGCCGGTCCCAACACCCTCAACCGCGAAGAACAGCACAATGATGGCGACGAAGGCAAATGCGGTGATCACGAAATTCACGGTGAGTGTCATGAACACGCCGCGATAATTAAGCCAGGCCAGCACGGCAATGGTGAGTACCACGAAAGGCTTGGTATCAACCTCGGTACCATATTGCGACGCTATAGTCTTGATCAGATCACCCACCACAATCGCGTCGGATGCTTCCAGCATGGTGTAGGCCATCACGAGATAAAGCCCTACGTTGAATGCCATCAGCGGCCCGACAATGTGCTTGGCTTGTGTGTACTGCCCACCCGCCGCTGCCACGGTGGAGGTAACTTCCGAATCGATCATCGCGACGCAGGTGTAGAGCAGGCCGATGATCCAGCAAGCAATCAGCGAGCCGTAGGCACCGCCTTTACCGACCGAGAAATTCCATCCCATGTACTCGCCAACCAGCACGATGCCGACACCGAGCGCCCATACATGGACAGGCCCGAGTACCTTCAGCAGCGAATTTTTTTGCGGCGCCGAGGCCGCGATACTTTGTGCTGTCATCCTCGTCTCCTTATTCTTCTTCGCCTTCGCGCGAGCTTGTCAGGAAGTCTTCGCCGTATTGTGAGCTGGTAAAGCGCGCATCAGCCAGCATCCATCCAAACAGCACGATTGAGATGATCCACGCTGCGTACTCTAAAGCTGTCCAGAAATTCATCTCAACCTCCCTCTGATGCGTCGAAGCGCTCGCGAATAACCTCGCGATATTCTTTTTCGGAGACACGTAGAACGAATACGAAGTACCCAACGATCACCGCGATAGTGAGCAGCAGACTGATCGGCTCGATGGTGTAATCAAAGCGATTCGTGATCATCGGCGCCGCAGCTTCAACCTTCACGCCCAGTTTTTCCCACTGCTCGACCATGGCTGGGGTTTGATTCAGCGATTCCCAAGTAGGTGCTGCTTTGTCTTCGGCCTTGGGTGGTTCGGCAGTCGCTTTGAACAGAAGCGGGGCCAGCAGACTGGCGTACACCAGCACTAGCACCACCAAGCTGTCGAACATTTGGCCGATACTACTTTGTACCGGCGGTTCATAGGGCTTAGTCATCATGGCGCTCCCGGATCAGTGTCGACATGCGCCGGGCGCAGCGCAAGCTCGCGCAGGCGTTGGCGGTTCAGGTCAAGGTTGCGAAGGTCTTGACCGTAGATGTGATCACGGTCTTCTCGGTAATGTGCCAGCATCGCCAATACCGAGCTGGTATTGAACACCAGCAGCAATACGCCCGCAATCAGCAGCACCACGCCAATCGGTGAGCTGAGAAACCCGTGAGGTACCGCGATATAGGTATAAACAAGACTGGCCCACAACACGGCAAGTATGAGCAGTGCGCTCCACCGGTCGCGGGAGTACATGGCCTCGGCCCGCTGCTGCATCTCGGGGTCGAGTGAAGATTGGTTGTGTTGATTCATCTGCTTCTCCTCCAGATGGTTCTTACGTTTTTTCAGGCATGCATGGAACGCGGCCAGCCTTCTACGAGGCATTTGCCGATGACGCTGCCAACCTCCTTTCGTGGACTGTGATCAGTCCGGTAAACATTTATCTAAGGAAATAATAGACCAGACGACTCGCGTTGGGAAACGATTTATCGGCCCGGCACCCAGTTGGTTCCTGCCAGCGGTATCCCCGCCATCGCAGCCGCCTCAAGGGTGAGCGCAACCAGGTCTTCACGCTCGAGGTGGTGCACGTTCTGCTTGCCGCACGCGCGCGCGATGGTCGTCAGCTCCATGTTCAAGGTTTTCAAATAGTTACGTACGCGCTTGGCGCCGACGGCAGGTTCCAGTCGCTGCTCGAGCTCCGCGTCTTGTGTGGTCACGCCCACCGGGCACTTTCCGGTATGGCAGTGATGGCAATAGCCAGGCGCGGTGCCGATCGCGTCATAGGCATCCAGCGCAGAATGGTGCTGACCGTCGCGTACATAGGTTCCCGAGTTACAGCCGAGTGCAAACAGCATTCCCTGGCCAATTGCGACAGCGTCAGCGCCCATCGCCAGTGCTTTGGCAACATCAGCGCCGGTGCGAATGCCACCTGAAACAATCAGTTGCACCGTGCCTTTCATGTTCAGATCTTCCAGCGCCTCGACCGCCTGCCGCACCGCGGCCAGGGTCGGGATGCCGACGTGCTCGATAAAGCAGGTTTGGGTGGCAGCGGTGCCGCCTTGCATACCATCGACCACCACCACGTCAGCACCAGAATGCACTGCCAGCTTCACGTCATGGAAGGTACGGGTAGCGCCGACTTTCACATACACTGGCTTTTCCCAGTCGGTCATTTCGCGTAGCTCAAGAATCTTGATCGCGAGATCATCGGGACCGGTCCAGTCAGGGTGACGACACGCTGAACGTTGATCGACGCCTTGCGGCAGAGTGCGCATGCTTGCCACGCGAGGATTTACTTTTTGCCCGAGCAGCATGCCGCCACCGCCGGGTTTCGCACCTTGGCCAATCACGACTTCAATCGCATCTGCCTTGCGCAAATCATCCGGGTTGAAGCCATAGCGCGAGGGCAGACACTGATATACCAGCGTTTTGGATGAGCCGCGCTCTTCTTGCGTCATGCCACCATCACCGGTGGTGGTGCTGGTGCCCATCTCGGTCGCGGCGCGACCAAGGGCTTCTTTCACATTCGCTGACAATGCGCCGAAGCTCATGCCAGCGATGGTGATTGGAATGTCGAGCTCGATCGGTTTTTTCGCAAAGCGTGTGCCGAGCACGGTTTTGGTGGAGCATTTTTCGCGATAGCCTTCCAGCGGATAGCGTGATAGTGAACCCGCCAAAAAAAGCAGATCATCAAAATGTGGAACGCGGCGCTTGGCACCGAGACCACGGATTTCATACAATCCATGCGCCGCTGCATTTTGAATGTAGTCGATCACGCTGCGGTCGAAACTGGCCGATTCCTCAGTTGAGCGACGTTTGAATTGAACGGGTTTCTCATCCATGATGTTCTTCCTGCCGGCGTGCGGCTTAATACTCCTGATTAGCGTCAGCGTTCCAGTGATAGAGGCTGCGCGCAGAGGCAACACGCTTGAACGAAGCCGGGTCATGTTCCAAACCCGCCTGTTGTAACAAGTCGCCGACCACGGCGCGGTCATCGTCGGTCATGGGCTCGAACTGTGCATCGGCACCGAGTGATTTGGCTTCTCCGCGCAGATAGATCACCGCCTCATATAGCGAGTCGCCGAGCGCATCCCCAGCGTTACCGCAAATCACCATGCGACCGGCTTGCGCCATGAAACCAGAGAAGCTACCGACTGAGCCACCGACCACGATGTTGCCGCCTTTGAGCGAGATACCGCAGCGCAGACCTGCGTCCCCATCAATCACCAGCAGACCACCATGGGCAGTAGCACCGGCACCATTCGAGGCAAAGCCTTTGACATGCACCCGACCGCTCATCATGTTTTCAGCGACACCGGTACCGGCACTGCCGTGCACGATGACAGTCGCTTTTTTGTTCATGCCGGCGGCGTAGTAGCCCGCATGGCCATGAATCTCAACTGTGACGGGTTGATCGAGTCCGACTGCGATGCTGTGCGCACCATCCGGGTTCAGCACCTCGAAATGACGTTGGTCATCGGCTTGCAATTGCTTATGGAGAAATTGATTTACCTCGCGCAGCGGTGTACTGGCGAGGTCGAAGCTTACGCGTTCCATACGTACATCTCCTCCGGCGCTGGCTCGAATACTTTGGCGTTTTTTACATCGGGTAGATGCGCCAACGAGCGGAATTCACTAGCAATGGCGACATAGTCATCGGTCTCAGCGACGACTGCTGGTTTGCAGGCGAACGGATCGCGAATCAGTGCCAGCTTGTCAGGGGTACCCATCAAGAAGGTAAAGAAACCATCCAGTTCTTCGAAGCCGGCGTGTAGTGCGGTCTCGAGATCATCGCCTTCCCGCAAGCGCCACTCCAGAAAACGACAAGCCGCTTCGGTGTCGTTGTCGGTATCGAAGTGAATGCCGTGCGGCTCCAGCTTGCGACGCAACCCATACGGGTTTGATAGCGAGCCGTTATGTACCAGGCAGAAATCTTCACCCGCAGTGAATGGGTGCGCACGATCCGGTGTCACCGCCGACTCGGTCGCCATACGGGTATGACCGACTAAATGCGAACCGGTGAGTGAAGCGAAGTCGTAGCGGCTAGCGACCATCGAAGGCGTACCGATATCCTTGTACAGATCAATGGTCTGACCCGTCGACAGAATATGCAGTAGTGGGTAATGCTCATGCAGCCATTTCTTGACGATATCGGGCGAGACCTCGAAAGTCAGCACGGCATGGTTGTGCTTGATATCGATTTTCGATGGCACACCCAGATGCTCTTTTAATCCGTGCGCCAATCCATGCCAATCGAAGTCGGCTCCAGCCTCGGTCATACCCGAATACAAACTGAGCTTGCGTGCTGTGCCTTTCAGCGGATCGGCAAATACGGCCAACCCGGCAGAGTCCGGGCCGCGATCGGTCATGCCGATCAGCATAGGCACCATCAATTTGCCGAGTTGCTCTCTGAGTGCCGGCTTCTTCACCAGCAGTCCCACGATTCCACACATGATGTTTTCTCCTTGGTCCAGTTCAAAAGAATTGGAGGTACTGATCCACTTCCCAGTCCGAGACATGACGCATGTACTCCACCCACTCCATGCGTTTTAGTTCAAGGAAGTCGTTTGCCAGCGGTCCGAGTGCGCCTTTGATTACATCGTCCTTTTCGAACGCATCGAGTGCTTCTTTCAAGTTCTGTGGCAGCAGCCGTATGCCTTGCTTGCGCAGTTGCGCCGGGCTCATCTCGTAGAGGCTATCGACTACTGGCTCACCCGGATCCAGTTTGCGCTCGATACCATCCAGACCCGCAGCGATCACTGCAGCGGTGGCGAGATACGGGTTGGCAGAACCATCGGGCAGGCGCAATTCAATGCGACCGCCTGGGCCACGGATCATGCCGGAGCGGTTGTTGTTGCCGTAGCAGATATAGGCCGGCGCCCAAGTAGCACCGGTCAATGAGCGACCCACGACCAGACGCTTGTAGCTGTTGACCGTCGGGCAGCACACTGCCGCCAGTGCCGAGGCATGCGCCAGTAAACCGCCAGCAAAATGATAGGCGAGGGTAGAAAGGTCGAGCCCACGTTTGTCGGATTTGTCTTCGAACAGATTCTTCTTGCCGTTGCCGATGCTCATGTGCATGTGCAAGCCATTACCCGGACGATTACTGAAGGGCTTGGGCATGAACGAGCAAATCAGTCCCATCTCGGCCGCGATCTCAGCCGCACCCATTTTGAAGAAGGTGTAATGATCGCAAGACGTCAGTGCATCGGTATAGGTGTAGTTGATCTCGAACTGACCGTTGGCATCTTCATGATCGATCTGATACACATCGATACCCACTGCGCGCAGCGACTCTGCCAGTCGCTCCAGAAATGCGCGTGAGCGCGACAAGCCTTTGTAGTCGTAGCAGGGCTTGGCTAGGGTGTCGGAGGCGTCACTCGGGACCAAGCGACCTTCGACTTTTCTCAGCAGCGAAAACTCTGGCTCCATACCGGTGTAAAAAATCCAGCCCTTGGCTTCCATGCGCTCCAGCTGGGATTTCAGTACAACGCGCGAGCAATAAGGCCAGGGTTCGCCATGCACATGACCATCCGAGGCCATGCGTGCATAGCCCGCCTGCCACGGCACCACGCTTAGCGTAGTCGGGTCACCCACCGCCATGAAATCGCCATCCGCGTTGGGTTTCATGCCCATACCTGCTAACGCGAAACCGGCGAACCCCGCACCGTCGGTGATTACGGTGTCATAGTGCTCCACCGGCACCGACTTCGCCTTGGCCGCGCCATGCACATCGACGAACTGCGCCAAAACATATTTGACGCCATGTTCTTTAAGATATTTCTTCGCCTCTGCTGGTTTCATGGTTTCCCCCCCCTTCATCTGGCCCTCAAGCTTGGGCCGGTTTGTTATTCGCGCCTCAACCTAGCGCCCGTGACAAACTTTCGCTGCCAATCGGACCACCTCCCATGTCATGCGCGATCTCGCACAGCGTCTTCCACATATAGCTCGCGTAGGTGCCGTCCAGCCAAACTTGGTAGGCAATACCCGTCGGTGTCTGCAGCGCAGCGACGGTGGCGCCAACGCCCACCACCGAGGTGAGTACGAGCGCACCATCACTCGGGTCGAGTGTCGCCATATCGACCGAGCAGGTTTGGTGGAACAGATCGACCGCCTTCGGGCCCATGATGATCAGCGCGGCGTCATAGTGCGGCACCGGATAGACATTGGGCGTATCCGGTAGTGCCAATACGCGCGAGACGGCATCGGTCGATTGATCTGCTTCGATCAGGTATTCGGTCATGCCGAGGCGAGCGATGAATGCGCCTTCGCTACGACACCAGCGGTTTGGCTGAGTTGGTGTGCCGATCCCTGCTGCGTTCAGCGCGGCAGCAGCACCAGGGCCTTTGACGCCAGCACGCGGGCGATGGCTGAGGTCGCCCAGAGCGACCGTATGTAGTGCATTCGCTTGTTCATTGGAGAACGCCGCGACTACGCGCATATGTTCTATGTCGGTCCAGCGCGCGGCGTGTGCGGACTGCACATCGGCGAGTGGGCTGACGCGGGCCGGGGTCCTCATGCGATCTCCTTTTGGCGCAGGTTCTCGGGATCAAAGAACGGTGTTGCGCAGACCTCGGCACTCACCATGCTGCCGTCGCTGAGGCGAATCTGAAAGCGCGTGCCGACATCGCACATCTGCGGTGGCAAGAACGCCAGGCCAATGTGATGACCGAGGTTCGGACTCCAGTAGCAGCTGGTCACACGACCAACGATCTCGCCGTTTTGAATAATCAGATGACACTCGCTCGGCACTGCACCGGTATGCGTTATGGGCAGTTGAAAGCCGGCCAGCTTGCGTTTGAGCGGCAGTTCGCGCACGATTTTCAATGAGCGCTGACCAATAAAGAAGGGCTTGTCCATCTTCACCGCCCATTCCATGGAGACCTCGAACGGATGCGTCAGACCATCGGTATCCTGACTGACGATCAGGTGACCTTTTTCCAGTCGCAGCAAACGCTGTGCCTCAACCCCGAACGGACCGATGCCAAATGGTTTGCCGGCGTCCATCAGTGCATCCCACAGCGTTGCACCGTACTCGGCGAGTACATGAATCTCATAGCCCCACTCACCGACGAAGCCCACCCGCATGATGCGCGCAGGGATGCCTGCGATGATTCCTTGGCGTACTGCGAGGTAAGGGAAAGCCGCTGACGACAGATCAACATCAC
>JBIIEY010000334.1:0-2749 GCA_044237595.1 Burkholderiaceae bacterium
CTCTGCCCCGACTCAGCCCTGTTCGGGCAAGAACATCTGTTGCAAGTCGTTGAGAAACCGCTGCCCCAGCACCGTGGGCTGGATCATTCGGTGGTCGCAGGTCAGGAGACCGCGCGCTTCAGCCTCGGCAAGCGCCCCATCCACCACCTGCAGAGGCAGCCCGGTGCGCTCGGCAAACAGTCTTGACTCAAATCCGCCCGTCAGCCGCAACGCGTTCAGCATGAACTCAAAACCCAGTGCTTCCCGGCTGATCTCGGCCTCTTCGAACACGGCGTTGCCGGCTGCGGCCTGTTGCATGTAGGTGCCGGGCTGCTTATAGCGCGCCTGGCGCACGATGCGGTGGGGGAAAGACAGCTTGGAGTGCGCACCTGCGCCAATGCCGAGGTAATCGCCGAATTCCCAATAATTCAGGTTATGCCTCGCGCGGCGTCCGGGCTGGGCAAAGGCAGACACCTCGTAATGCTGATACCCGGCCAGCGCGGTTTGCTCTTCGATCATCTCCTGCATCTCGGCGCTCAGATCGTCATCAGGGACAGTCGGTGGAAATTTGGCGAAGACTGTGTTGGGCTCGATCGTCAGATGATAGAGCGACAGGTGCGGTGGTGCGTAGCTGATCGCCGTTGTCAGATCTTCTTGCGCTTGCACCAGCGTTTGGCCGGGCAAGGCGTACATCAAATCCAGATTGAAATTTTGAAAGCAGGATTGTGCGCATTCAATCGCGCGTCGCGCTTCATCGCCGTCGTGTATGCGCCCTAATGCCTTGAGATGTTGCGGGTTGAAACTTTGTATGCCCATCGAGAGGCGATTGATGCCACTGCCCGCGAAGGCGCGAAATTTATCTGCCTCGAAGGTGCCGGGGTTGGCTTCCATGGTGATTTCTGCAGCGCCGTCGAGTGGCAGCAGGCTGCGAATGTCGGACATGAGCTGATCAAGCGCATGCGCTGACATAAGGCTGGGGGTACCACCGCCGATAAAAATGCTGACGATCTTCCTGCCCCACACCAAGGGCAAGGCCTGCTCCAAATCAGCGCGCAGCGCATTCAGATAGTCTTGCTCGGGAAAGCTGCCATCAGCTTCATGTGAATTGAAATCACAGTACGGACATTTGCGTACGCACCAGGGGAAATGCACGTACAGAGACAAGGGCGGCAAGGCTGCAAGGCTGAGTATGCCCGGCCGCAGGTAGTGCTCTACCACGCGGGGCGGCACGGCCTGTACGACTTCGGGGCGAATGGGAATCATGTGAGCTGCGCGATCAAGATGCGCAGTGCTTGTGCTCGATGCGAGATCTGATTTTTTTCTTCGGGGGTGAGTTCGGCAGCGGTTTTATTTAATGCCGGTAGCCAGAAATGCGGGTCGTAACCAAAACCACCCTGCCCGCGTGGCTGATCAATGATTTCACCATGCCAGCGCGCGTCTGCAATTACAGGTTGCGGATCATCAGCGTGGCGCAGATAGACCAGTACGCAGTAGTAGTAGGCAGACTTGTCTTCATGCGCTTGCAAGTCGGCCACTAGCTTTACGTTGTTAGCCGCATCGGATTTGGGCTCGCCCGCATAGCGTGCGGAAAACACGCCGGGTGCGCCGCCGAGCGCAGGCACGCAGATACCAGAGTCATCAGCCAACGCCGGCAAACCGCTTTCACGGGCTGCATGCCGTGCTTTGGTCAGTGCATTTTCTATGAAGGTGGCGTAAGGTTCTTCTGCCTCACTGATATTCAGCGCTGCCTGCGTTTGGATCGCGAAACCAAGCGGCGCGAGCAGCCGATCAAACTCGGCGAGCTTGCCGCGATTATTAGAAGCTAATACCAGTGGACGTGTCATCACCATCAGTATCGGTTTAGGCAGTCAGTCCCAGTGCCTGCTTCTGCAAACGAATCAGCTCTCTGGTACCGGAATCGGCCAGATCAAGCAACTGGTTCATGGTTACGCGATCAAATGCATCACCTTCAGCAGTGCCCTGCACTTCAATGAAATGTCCGGCGTCATTCATGACGACATTCATGTCGGTGTCGCAGCCTGAGTCTTCGATGTAATCCAAATCGAGTACGGGTAAACCCTGATACACGCCCACCGAAATCGCTGCCACAAAATGGCGCAATGGAATCGCAGCAATCTGCCCACCCGCGACCAGACCGCTGAATGCATCATAGGCAGCAATCATGGCACCAGTAATCGCAGCGGTACGCGTGCCACCATCTGCCTGAAGCACGTCGCAATCGAGTTGCAGAGTGCGCTCACCAAAAGCGTTCAAATCGAAAGCAGCACGCAGCGAGCGACCAATCAGGCGCTGGATTTCCTGTGTGCGTCCGGACTGCTTGCCTTTGGCCGCTTCGCGGTCCATGCGGGTGTGGGTGGAGCGTGGCAGCATGCCGTACTCGGCAGTGAGCCAGCCTTTGCCCTGCCCGCGCATGAAGGGTGGCACCTTCTCATCGACACTGGCGGTGCAAAGCACGCGGGTATCGCCGAATTCAATCAGTACAGATCCTTCTGCATGGCGGGTGTAATTGCGCGTGATACGAACTTCGCGCAGGGTATGCGCTGCACGCCCGCTGGGGCGTTGTGTGGCGTTATCTGACACTTAATCCTCGGATGGTGTAGTGGGTGTTTTGTCGTCTGGTATGCAAAAGCGAGCGATCGCACGTTCAATCGCCTCGGCTCCCTGATTTTGCTCTGCGGGGGCGTAAGACGGATGAATACTGGTCACGACGCGGTTGCCTGGCAGTGCATCCATCATCATCGCACTTGAG
>JBIIEY010000360.1:0-2744 GCA_044237595.1 Burkholderiaceae bacterium
GGTTAACACGTGACGTGTCTTGATCCTTCATCATGAAAAAACCCGCTTGCAAGCAAGCGGGTTTTTTTACGAGCATCAAACGGTTAAACGATCTAGAGTCAGCGCTGTGTTTCTACTTGAACCAATGGCTCGTTAGACACCGGCGCCACGGGTTTGCGCTCACGTGGTACACGCGTTTTCGGCGTCACGTTGTCGCTGGCGGCTTGCACCGCGCGCAGCTTTTCCGGATCAGTGACTGCCATCATCAATCCGGCTTCCCGAAGCAGCGTATCGATGTCGGTCGAGCTGGGTTGGTGGGAGGGCTTCGGTGTCGCTGGTATGACGCTCGCAGATGCTGGCGCCTGAACCGGCGCGATCTCGGGCACGATCACTGGAGCAGCAACCTCAGGAGCAACGGTTTGATGAGCTGCCGCTGGCTCGGACACGTGGCTAGCTTCGGCCGTGGCGTGCACAACCGATTCAGTAGCGGCCATCGCGGTTGCTGCGGGGACAGCGACAGGCGCAGCTGTTAAAGGTGCCTCGGTATGAACCGATGTCGGTTGCGATGCCGGCTGCTCTTGGTATGTCGGTGAAGCGTGCACTGCGTGCGAGCTCTCCGAAAACTGAGTCGTCTCGGATGCTTCGGCACTCTCTGCGCCCTCGGCAAATTCGCCGTCCTGATCGCCTGGCATTCCTTCGCCATTCGTACGGTCGCGACGATTACGGTTGCGACCGCCGCGGCGACGACGGCGACGCGGTGCATCTTCGCCATTCTCGACGGCGCCGCCTTCAGTTTGTGGTGAGAGCAGATCAGGCTGAACCGCATCGTGGTCAAGACCAGTCACTGGTGTGGCTAGTACTGCTTCATCAGCCTGTACTGGCTTGCGTTCCTCGCGAGGCGCACGGGGCTGACGCTGACGTCCTTCACCGGCTTCGCGTGGTTCACGTGGTTCGCGCTGTGGTTTGGGTTGGCGCTGGTTAGCGGCCTCTTTGGGTTCGCGTACTTCTTTCGCTTCTTTCGGCTCGCGCTGCTCCTTGGGGGCTTTGGCTTCCGTGCCTGTACGTTCTTCCTGTTTGTCGCGACCGCGCCCACTGCGACCACGGCCACGACCGGAACGGCCGCCACGATCATTGCGATCGCGTGAAGGTGCTTTGGCAGGCGAGGCTGCTTCGGCAGGTGCACCGGGTTTTTTGCGGAACAAACCGAAAAGACGCGATAGGAAACCTTCGGCGGCTTCGTCAGCGGCGGGGCTTGCAGCCGTCGTACGCTCACGGCGTTCGGCAACGGGTGCTGGCTGATCAGGTGTGATGGTCTTGACCATGGCTTCCTGACGAGGCTTGCTTTCTTCCTGCTTGCGTTTGCTGTAACCCACATCCGTGTCGGCTTCTTCTGCCATCGTATAGCTGGTCGCCATAGCATCAAGACGAGGGTCGTCATGCTTGAGCCGCTCGAGTTTGTAGTGCGGTGTTTCGAGATGCTTGTTCGGGATCAGCACGACGCTGACGCGATGACGTGTTTCGATCTTCAGAATCTCGCCCCGTTTTTCATTGAGCAGGAAGGCGGCAACATCGACCGGCACCTGCACATGAATCGCGGCAGAGTTTTCCTTCATTGCTTCTTCCTGAATGATGCGCAGGACTTGCAATGCCGAGGAGTCAGTGTCACGGATATGGCCGGTGCCGTTGCAGCGCGGGCAGGTCACGTGACTGCCCTCGGACAACGAAGGGCGCAGACGCTGACGTGAAAGTTCCATCAAACCGAAGCGGGAGATCTTGCCCATCTGAACGCGCGCGCGATCGTAATGCAGCGCATCTTTCAGACGGTTTTCGATCTCGCGTTGGTTTTTGGAGTTCTCCATATCAATGAAGTCGATCACGATCAAGCCACCCAAGTCACGCAAACGTAACTGGCGGGCCACTTCATCAGCGGCTTCGAGATTGGTATTGAAAGCGGTGGTTTCGATATCACTGCCACGAGTGGCGCGCGCTGAGTTGACGTCCACAGACACCAGTGCTTCGGTGTGATCAATGACAATCGCGCCACCCGAGGGCAGGGCGACGGTGCGGGAATACGCACTTTCGATCTGGTGTTCGATTTGGAAACGCGAGAACAGAGGAACATCATCACGATAGCGCTTCACGCGCTGAACCATGTCGGGCATGACATGGCTCATGAACTGCTGCGCCTGTTCGTAGATGTCATCGGTATCGATCAGGATTTCACCGATATCTGGCTGGAAATAATCCCGGATGGCGCGAATAACGAGTGAAGATTCCTGATAAATCAGGAAAGCCCCCGAGGCTGACTTGCTGGCGCCGTCGATGGCACTCCACAATTGCATCAGGTAGTTCAGATCCCACTGCAGCTCATCGACATTACGGCCGATACCGGCGGTACGCGCGATGACAGACATGCCTTGGGGCAGATCCAGCTTGTCCATGGTTTCTCGCAGTTCCTGACGTTCTTCGCCCTCGACGCGACGAGACACGCCACCACCGCGCGGATTGTTCGGCATGAGCACGAGATAGCGGCCCGCGAGGGACACGAACGAGGTCAGAGCGGCGCCCTTGTTGCCGCGCTCCTCTTTCTCCACCTGCACCATGATTTCCTGGCCTTCGCGCAGCGCATCACGGATGCTGGCGTTGCGTACATCAACACCTTCGCGGAAATAGCTGCGGGCGACTTCCTTGAATGGCAGGAAGCCATGACGTTCTTCGCCGTAGTTGACGAAGCAGGCTTCGAGCGAGGGCTCGATGCGTGTGAT
>JBIIEY010000335.1:0-2741 GCA_044237595.1 Burkholderiaceae bacterium
CGGCGTCGGTGTTTTCACTTCTTCCGACAAGCTGCCAAGGCGGACATTCAACCCGGTCTGACGAAAGATCTGCATCAGCCGCGCGACATTTTGCAGGTAGAAGGTGTTACGCGTATGGCGCTCGGGGATAAGCAGCAGATTTTTTGCATCGGGACAGTATTTGTCGATGGCTGCCATCGCCGCCTGCACTGCCAGTGGCAGCATCTCTGTCGCGAGGTTATTGAAACCACCCGGAAAAAGATTGGTATCGACTGGCGCGAGCTTGAAGCCCGAGTTGCGCAAATCAACTGAGCAATAAAATGGCGGGGTGTGCTCCTGCCATTCAAGGCGGAACCAGCGCTCGATCGCGGGAGTCGCAGCGAGAATTTTCTTCTCGAGCTCGAGCAAAGGGCCGTTGAGAGCCGTGACCAAATGGGGAACCATCGAAAACCTTCCAGGGAATCAGTAAAACCTGCGCAGAACAAGCCTTGCGATGCAGGCAGAGACCCGGATTTTAACGGTAATCCGTGGCTATCACTCTGAAATGGTCCAGCTTCAAAGCGCAACTTACTGGGCAGATAGGGGCAAGGCAGGAAATTTACTGTGCGCCACAAAGAAAAACGCCCCCGTGAGGAGGCGTTTTGGGGCAGAAAAGCAGGCGGAGAGCTGCATCCGCCTGTTTATCAGAGGTGGTAAGCCGTCTCGCCGTGGCTCGTGATGTCCAGACCTTCACGCTCTTCTTCTTCGGGAACACGCAGACCGACGATCATATCGACCAGCTTGTAAGCGATGAAAGAGACCACTGCAGAGACCACGATAGTGATAATTACGCCTTCGATCTGAATGGCCACCTGCGCGGCCGCAGAGAACTCTTCGGGCTTGGCGCCGCCGGTACCGCCCAGACCGGGCGCAGTGAATACGCCCGTCAGGATCGCACCGACGATACCGCCTACACCGTGAACGCCGAATACATCCAGCGAGTCATCGGCACCCAGCATGCGCTTGAGACCACTCACCGCCCACAGGCAGACAAAACCGCAGACAAGGCCAATGGCGATGGCGCCCATAGGGCCCACGGTGCCGCAGGCTGGCGTAATGCCAACCAAACCAGCGACCGCACCGGAAGCTGCGCCCAGCATCGATGCCTTGCCCTTGAACAGCGCCTCACCCAGACACCATGCAAGCACCGCAGCGGCTGGCGCAAGAAAGGTATTCACGAAAGCCAGCGCAGCACCCGACGTCGCCTCGAGATTGGAGCCAACATTGAAGCCGAACCAGCCTACCCACAGCAGGGAGGCCCCAACCATGGTCAGCGTCAGGCTGTGCGGTGTCATGGCTTCACGCCCGTAGCCAAGCCGCTTGCCCAGCATGTAGGCGCCCACCAAACCGGCGACACCGGCGTTGATGTGCACCACAGTGCCGCCCGCAAAATCCAGCGCGCCTTTGCTGAGCAAGTAACCACCTGCGCCCCAGACCATGTGAGCGACCGGCAGATACGCGAAAGTAAACCACAGTACCGAGAACAGCATTACCGCAGAAAACTTCATGCGTTCAGCAAAAGAGCCCACGATCAGTGCGCAAGTAATGCCGGCAAACGTGCCCTGAAAAGCGATGAACACGAACTCCGGCAATTTCACCGTCGGTGTGAAGGTGTCAGCCAGCGATGCTGTGTTCACACCCTGCAGGAACAGCTTGGAAAGATTGCCGATGATAGGACCTTCGCCGCCAAACGCCACCGTGTAGCCATAAACCGCCCACAGCACCGAGATCAACGAAAACACCATCATTACCTGCATCAACACAGATAGCATGTTTTTACTTCGAACGAGGCCACCATAAAAAAGAGCCAGGCCCGGAATTGCCATCATGATGACCAGCAAAGTGGACACCATCATCCAGGCAACGTCACCCTTATCGACGATAGGTGCCGGAGCATCAGCTGCCGCGGGAGCAGCCGATGCAGCGGGTGCGGCCGGCGCGGCCGGGGCATCAGCAGCCGGCGTGGCGTCGGTCGCCGCTGCAGCAGCAGGTGCGGCTGCAGCGGGCTCTTCAGCATGAGTAAAAGAGGCTAAACCCAATCCAATCAGGAGCAGGAAAGCGCCCAGCATACGTATGAAACTTGTCTTCATGAGGATCCCCTTACAGTGCTTCTTTACCAGTTTCGCCGGTGCGGATCCGTACGACTTGCTGCAGGTCGTAAACGAAGATCTTGCCGTCACCAATCTTGCCGGTGCGGGCCGCGTTTTCGATCGCTTCAATTGCGCGCTCGACGATTGCATCGTCAACCGCTGCCTCGATTTTTGTCTTTGGCAGGAAGTCGACCACATACTCGGCACCGCGATACAGCTCGGTGTGACCTTTTTGACGCCCGAAACCCTTGACCTCGGTAACGGTGATGCCTTGCACACCGATGGCCGAGAGGGCTTCGCGCACTTCATCGAGCTTGAACGGCTTGATGATGGCAGTGATGAGTTTCATGTCAGCCTCGTTGGGGTTTATCAGAAAGTTTTGGTGAGCGAGACGATGCCTTTGGTGTCACCGAGATAGCCGGTATTTTGGAAATTCCACAGAGTTTTGTCCGCATTCGTCCCCGTTGCCGCTATGGAGCCCGACAAACCATTACCGAAGTCTTTCGTAAGTCCAAGCTTCCAGTCGGAATAGTTGGCAGCTGAAGCAGTTGTAGCGTTGTTACCATTCTTGAACGAAAAATATCCTGCGTGAACATTCAGCAACAGGCCATCCATGACGGGAAAATCGCCGCC
>JBIIEY010000336.1:0-2736 GCA_044237595.1 Burkholderiaceae bacterium
CCCATGTGCCCAAGGGCTATATCTACAGCGCGATGCTGTTCTCAGTCATCGTTGAAATGCTGAATTTGCGAATGCGCAAGCGATCATCCCGACCTGTGGATATCATCGCGTCGATTGCAACGCCTGATGAAGCCGAAAAAAAATAAGGTCGCTCGGCGGCCTCGTGTGTTCAGACCTGGCCCAAGGCGACTAGCTCTGTCTTTAGGTAGGCATAAAACACCGGGGCTGCAATGACCCCCGGTATGCCAAACATCGACTCCATGATCAGCATTGCGATCAATAATTCCCAAGCCTTTGCATTTATCTGAGCGCCGATGATCTTGGCATTCAGAAAATATTCGAGCTTGTGTATCGTTACAAGAAACAATAGTGCAAATGCAGCTGTCGAGAGGGAGTGCGACAAGCTGATCACAACGATGACCGTATTTGAAATCAGATTGCCGATCACCGGCAATAATCCGGCGATGAAGGTGACCAGTATCATGGTTTTCACAAAGGGCAAATCAATCCCCGCCATCGGCAAAACAAGTGCGAGAAAAACGCCGGTAAAGATCGCATTGATGCCCGCAATTCGGACCTGAGCAAAAACGATCTGCTTGAAAGCCTGATGCAGGCGCACGATGCGCTGGTGTAACGCGGACGACAAGGGCTTGTAGTGATGAATATGCGTCGTGTCATACAAAGCTGCCATCGCGCCAATCACCATACCGACCAGCAGGTGAACAATCAAGCGGCCCATCTGCTTTCCGAGGTCTGTCGCTTGCGACGCATGGTCGCGAATCCAGTGCGCAAAAGATTGTTGCATCGCTTCCGCGCTTTGGGGCAGGTAGGCGGCAAGCCAGTCCGGAATCTGAGAGCGTGACTGATCGATGAGATCCGCCATTTTTTTTAACAGCACCAGCAAGCTTCCCGCATCTGACAGGAAAAAGCTCGCTGCTCCCCATACGACCATGGTCAGCAGCAAGACAATCACGGATCCGAGCACCGCGACCGCAATCAGGCGTGAGCGTTGCGTGTCCAATGTGGCGCTCAGTCTTGGCGCGAGCAAATGCACAAGCGCGAACACCAGCAAGCCCGCATACAGCGCGGCCAGTAATCCGCCCTGCAATACGAGTAACAAGCCGGCAGCAGCCAGCATGTAAGAAGCCAATTCAGGTATTGAGGCGCGTGTCTGAGTATTCATTCGCTAGTTCGTTACGAAGGAGGGGGAAATCAGGCGGCCATAAGCAAAAAGCCGTTCGCAGTTACCCGCGAACGGCTATTGCATCCGAACATATTACCGGCGTCTCGCCGGTGATGCCGCCTGCATTTTCAATCAGACTTGCTGTATACCGGCCAATAACCAGCCGCCGTTACCGCTTACCGGCTTGGAAAGTACCCAGATCTCATTGAAGGCTTCGGCAGACGCTTGCTCATCTTCTTTCACCATGCCGTTGAAACGTACGCTGGCCAGATATTCATCGGCAACCGTTTCTACACCCATCAACTCTGCATCAAGCGTAACGACATCGGTGTGATTCGCAGATGCGCCGCGCTCGGTGAGTTGCATTTTCAACTCCGCAAACATTTCTGGCGTCGTAAACTCCCGAATATCCTGCGCATCAGCTTTGTCCCAAGCCGCTTGCATACGCAGAAAATTCGTTTTCGCGTGACGCAAGAAACCAGCCGTATCAAAGTCTGCCGGAATCTCGGGCGCGGTTCCCGACTGCCAGTTCACAGGCTGAGGTGCCGACCCGAGATTAGAGCCAACCTCGGGTATGCCACTACGCTCCATAGGCCCGGCGAACGCAGGGGCCGGTTGCTGACTTGCCGTCTTCTTGGAGAGCAGGCGGAACAGCACCATTGCCGCAAAAGCGAGCAAACCAATCATTAATATCGTGCCAATCATGCTGGCAAATTCACCGCCAAGACCGAAGTGCGAAAGCAGCGCACCCAATCCAAGGCCCAACAAGGCGCCACCAAGAATTCCGCGCCAAGGGCTGGCAGGTGCGGCAGCTGGTGCTGTCGGGCGCGGTGCGGCAGCCGACTGACCCGAACCTTGCGCTGGAGCCTGACGGCTGTAACTCGGTGAAGACTTGCCAAACGAACCACCACCACCGAGCCGTTTCGCTTCGGCGCTGGAAACTACCACTGCGATCCCCATGATCGCCACCATCAGCGCCATCCAAAACTTTTTCATGTGTCCTCCTGAAAGCTTCACGAGCAGAAAGCGTCTGCTCCAAACGTTATTGCAGCCCGCATTGTAAGCAATCATGTAGACGCATCAAACCCCTATAGGGGAGAGATAAACTTCGGGAAAACCGAAGTTAAGAAACCTATTCTGCGCTGATAAATCGAACCAATTCTTCTTATTCGACTGTTTTCATCCGCGACCACACCCACTGATGCCAAAAACTTCTATCGATTTTTATCAATAAATAGCTGCAGCCTATTAAATTAATAAAAACTATCAAATTTAAAAATTAATAGTCAAGAGCTATTATTCTTTCGGTGCCGTTCAACAACCCAAGGAGAAACGATATGTCACTCATTAACACCCGTATCCAGCCATTCAATACCACGGCTTATCACGATGGCAAATTTGTCCCGGTCAACGATGCCAATCTGCAAGGACAATGGTCGGTTATTTTTTTCTACCCAGCGGATTTCACCTTCGTTTGCCCAACGGAACTGGGCGACTTGGCCGATCACTATGACACGTTCAAGGCACTGGGTGTGGAAATCTATGCTGTCTCG
>JBIIEY010000053.1:0-9466 GCA_044237595.1 Burkholderiaceae bacterium
ATAAATGCGTACTTCACGTGGAATGCTTCGCGAAGTACGCTGCGGCTTTTTTTACAATGTCTAGCTCCATCTTGGTCTTGGCAAGCTCTGCTCGTAACCGCGCCAATTCCATCTGCTCAGGCGTCACAGGCTTAGCGCCAGAACCACCTAAGCGCCCCTCGCGATCAGCCTTTAACCAATTATGTAAGGTCTGATCCGCCAGCCCCAATGCCGCTGCAACCGCAGCAATACTTTGACCTGCGCCCACCAACCTGACAGCTTCAAGCTTAAATTCCAGCGTATACCGCGCCCGGCTTGCCTTTCCCATAACACCTCCCATACACAAGATTATGCATCTCGTTATGGGATCCACTTTCCGGGGGCAAGGTCAACACTCCATGGAACGATAACGATCGCAAAATATTTGAATCTCTTAAATCTCCAAACCAAACCCTGGAATACCATTCGCACACAAGCTCCCCTCAGCTTCGCGATAGCAGCGCAAGCTCCGGCACTGAGAGCGACAAGGATTCCAAATCCCAATCGAAATTCGACGCTTGAAGATAGTTTGCTACAGCGCACCTGAAAAAACAAAACCCCCACGCTTTTCAGCGACGGGGGCCCAATACTGCGGTACTGCCTGTTGTTGCTTGTTATTTCGAATTCAGCACACGGAGTGTAGCGAATTATTTCCGCGTGTCAACACCTGAACTCGAAATATTTCAGACTTTCCCTGCCAGCTGCTGCCAGGTCCCAATGACCGAGTCCGGGTTCAGCGAAATCGAACTGATGCCCTCCTTCATCAACCACTCCGCAAAATCCGGATGGTCCGACGGGCCTTGGCCGCAGATGCCGATGTACTTACCCTTGGCCAGACAGGTTTTGATCGCCTTGGAAAGCAAGACCCTGACCGCCGGGTCGCGCTCGTCAAAGTCCGCAGCCAGCAATTCCATGCCGGAGTCCCGATCCAGGCCCAGCGTCAGCTGAGTCAGGTCGTTGGAGCCGATTGAAAACCCGTCAAAAAACTCCAGAAACTCCTCAGCCAGGATGGCGTTGGACGGTACCTCGCACATCATGATCAGGCGTAGGCCGTTCTCGCCGCGCTTGAGCCCATATTTGCCCAACAGGTTCACCACTTTTTCCGCCTGACCGAGCGTGCGAACGAAAGGCACCATGATCTCGACGTTCGTCAGTCCCATGTCCTCACGTACCCGCTTCATCGCGATGCATTCCATTTCGAAGGCCTCGGCGAAGTCGGCTGCGAGATAGCGTGCCGCGCCACGGAAACCCAGCATCGGGTTTTCTTCGTCTGGTTCGTAGCGGGAGCCGCCAATCAGCTTTTTGTACTCGTTCGACTTGAAGTCGGACAGACGCACGATCACCGGGCGCGGCCAGAAGGCTGCCGCAATGGTCGCGATACCCTCGGCCAGCTTGTCCACATAAAAAGCCTTGGGCGATGCATGGCCGCGGGCCACGGACTCGACCGCTTTTTTCAGGTCGGGATCGACATTCGGGTATTCGAGAATGGCTTTCGGGTGAACGCCAATATTGTTGTTGATGATGAATTCCAGTCGCGCCAGACCCACGCCGTCATTCGGCGTTGCCTGAAAATCGAATGCCAGCTGGGGATTCCCCACGTTCATCATGATCTTCAGCGGCAGCTTGGGCAGCTCACCACGGGCGACTTCGCTGATTTCGGTCTCCAGCAGGCCGTCGTAAATACGCCCCTCGTCACCTTCTGCACAGGAAACGGTCACTAGAGTGCCGTCCTTGAGCACATCGGTAGCATCACCGCAGCCAACCACGGCAGGCACACCCAGCTCACGCGCAATGATCGCAGCGTGGCAGGTACGACCGCCGCGATTGGTGACAATGGCTGAGGCCCGCTTCATCACCGGTTCCCAATTGGGATCGGTCATATCGGCCACCAGCACATCGCCGGGCTGCACGCGCTCCATCTCGTCGGGGTCCTTGATCACACGTACCGGGCCAGCGCCGATTTTCTGGCCGATGGCACGACCTGAGGTCAGCACGGTGCCGGTGCCTTTCAGTTTGAAGCGCTGCTGGACGTCACCGTGCTTTTCCTGTGATTTCACCGTCTCTGGACGCGCCTGCAGGATGTACAGCTTGCCATCGCGACCGTCCTTGCCCCATTCGATGTCCATAGGACGCTGATAGTGCTTCTCGATGGTGACAGCATAACGTGCGAGTTCGGCGATTTCACTGTCGTTGAGCGAGTAACGATTACGCTGCTCGATGGGCACATCCACTGTACGCACTGAGCGACCGGCCTTGGCCTCGCCGGTGAACTCCATTTTGATCAGCTTTGAACCGATATTGCGGCGAATAATGGGCAGCTTGCCCTGTTCCAGCATGGGCTTGTGGACGTAGAACTCATCGGGGTTGACCGCACCTTGCACGACCGTCTCGCCCAGACCATAGCTGGAGGTGATGAACACGACGTCCTTGAAGCCGGACTCCGTATCGATGGTGAACATGACACCGGCAGCACCCAGATCGGAGCGCACCATGCGCTGCACACCGGCCGAAAGCGCGACCTCGGCGTGGGTGAAGCCCTTGTGAACCCGGTAGGAGATGGCGCGGTCGTTATACAGAGAAGCAAAGACGTGTTTCATGGCCTCGAGCACGTTGTCGATACCAACCACGTTCAGAAAGGTCTCTTGCTGCCCCGCGAACGAAGCGTCGGGTAGATCCTCCGCCGTTGCGCTGGAGCGGACCGCGAACGACATTTCACTTGAAGAATCAGCGACAAGTCTTTGATAAAAATCATCTATTTCCTTTTGCAGTCGGGGCTGAAAAGGCGTATCGATGATCCACTGGCGAATTTCCGCACCGGCCGCGGCCAATGCGCGAACGTCATCAATGTCCAGCTTGGCCAGACGATCCGCAATGCGGTCAGCCAGGGCGGGGCCTTTGCCGTCGCTGTAAGACAGGAAATCACGAAACGCCTGTGCCGTGGTGGCAAAGCCGCCCGGCACACGTACGCCCGCATGCGCGAGCTGGCTGATCATTTCGCCTAGAGACGCATTTTTACCGCCGACAGACTCAACGTCCGTCATGCGGAGATTTTCGAAGGAAACGACGTAAGTCGCGCCCAGATCAGGGGCTTGGTATCCCCCCGTGGATGCTACGTTGGACATGACAACCTCTTTGATGGTGGGAAATCTTCATTTGCGCCTCGCAAGTCGGTCTATGTTTGTTATTCTGGGAACACGCTGCGTGGGAAAAAATTCATAGCCATTATTTTACAGGCCGAACCAGCATTTTCCGCGTGCCAGACCGCACTTTTTCCGTCATTTATTTGCATATTCACAATGTACAGCTCTCATAGCAGCAGTACCGGGGCGTTTGACCGCACCGTGTTTTTCGTCTCGGACGGGACAGGTATCACTGCAGAGACCTTTGGCCACTCGGTACTGACACAATTCGATTTGCGTTTCCGGCAGATCCGGCTCCCCTTCATCGACTCTGCCGACAAAGCCCATGATGCGGTTCGCCGTATCAACGAATGTTGCACCGCCGAAGGCAAGCGGCCGATTGTCTTCTCTACGCTGGTCAAATCCGATCTCTCCGAGATCGTCCGACGCTCGGAGGGCATGCACATGGATCTGATCCAGACCTTCGTCGATCCGCTCGAGCAAGAGCTCGGCATCAAGTCCACCCACACTATTGGGCGCAGTCACAATATTGCCGATTCTGCCGACTACAAAAACCGCATCGAGGCTATCAATTTTTCTCTGGCACACGATGACGGACAATCACACAAAAATCTGGCAATGGCAGATGTGATTCTGGTAGGGGTGTCCCGCTCAGGCAAGACCCCGACCAGTCTGTACCTGGCCATGCAATACGGAATCAAGGCCGCCAATTACCCATTGATTCCTGAAGACTTTGAACGTGGGCACATGCCGAGTGGACTGAAACCATACAAAGGCAAAATTTTCGGTTTGTCGATTGCGCCAGATCGCCTCACAGAGGTACGCAATGAGCGTCGCCCCGGTAGCAAGTACGCAGCGCTGGAAAATTGCCGTTACGAGGTGAATGAAGCAGAGCGTATGATGCAACGCGAGGGTATACGCTGGGTATCGACCACAGTGAAATCCATTGAGGAAATCGCCACCCTCATCTTGCAGGAACTACGACTGGACCGGCGCGCCTATTGATGTATCTGATTTGATGTCTGATTTGATGTCTGAGTTGCTCACCGAGGCTCAGGAGCATTGTGCGTATTTTTTCAGGCTATTGCACGGTTGAATTTTCAGACAAGCGCTGATTAAAAATCGCTAGCGACTGCTGGTAAGCCTCGCCATCAAGGCCCGGTAGATGTGGGCCGACTCCAGCTCGGTTTCCCAGTCCTCTATCGGTGCATGATCTTTATTGGTTTTACTCGGGTCCATAGCGTGCAATGCAGCCGATCTCCTTGCCAAATCATCGCCATCATGCGGAATACCATGGCCTTCAAGATCCAGCGCCTCCAGAAAACGCGCAAGTCCCTGATGGTCTGAAAATCTTGCGGCATCCAGTCCCCAATTGAATCGGGTCTCGATGGTGTCCTGATTATCCATTGCGGGATTTCTGCTGAGCCAGGAATTCGCCATCTGCCGTACTTTGGTATCGGTCGACATCGTTTGCTTGTACATAAACGCGATGGTCGCGAGGTTGGCGACGATACCGATATGGGGACTGCGCAAGGGTGTATCTCGCAAAAACTCCCAGTACACGTCGACCGCGCCTTCCCCGCCCAGTCGCTTTAATATCCTGAAAGGAAAATACAGATTCCAGTTTTCCATGCTTAGCCCATTTCTCTCCAGCGCTTCTCGGTAAACCACAGAGACTTCGAGCGCATTCACGTCGCGTTCTATGATGGTCTCGGTACTATTACGCGCAATCCTCTGCAAGGCCCGGAAATAAGCTCTGGCTAGGTCGATACGCATTTTTTCAATTTGCGTTTTACCGAGAATTTGGAATATCGGGCTACAAATACCAGGTATTGGCGAACTGCGCAGAAAATCTGCCGTTGAGACTGCGTAACCCTGTTCAGTCTTCACCAACTCCCCTGCCCACGCCGCAAATCCATAACCGCGCTGCTTCAGGTAGCTATAAAAATCATGGACACTCATCGCCTCCAGAGCCTGATGGAGATCGCGTATGTCTGCACTCAAAAGCGGTCTTTGCATGACGTAACCGTGGGCAACTCAGGCACTGATTGGCCTGCTTGAACAGAGCCGGCAATCTACACCTTTCCAGTAACGAATTCCCGGCTAGCTGCGCTTAATGCGACACTTTGCAGGAATTTATACCAGCGCATACAAAAGTCTATGCAAGCCAATCACTAATCATGTGGCAAGAATAATCAAGCGAATGCGCATGCAAATCTTAAAAGAGCGCCGTAACGCCACGGAACGATCGTAAATGAAGCGATGGAGAGATGGAAGCCTGGGCTCGCCGCACGCGCAAAGGTTATGCCAAGGCAGCGGGCAGTCTGGCGAAATAGAAGGTTTTAAAAACAGGTTAGGAAGAATCAGATAGCAAAACTTTGCTGCCGACGCTGCTCAAAAAGACAGATTGCAGCACTCGCTGCAACATTCAGTGACTCGACGGCCGCCTCCTGAGGAATGGCCAAACGACGCGTGCAAAGATCCAGCAAGGCTTCGGAGACACCACGCCCTTCATTACCGAACAACCAAGCGCATGGCATCTTCAGGTCCTGCTCGTACAGGGAATAAGGGGTATGCGAACTGGTTGCAAAAACCGGTACCTTGGCGGCGGCGATCAACGCAGGCAAATTGATATTCTCCGCGACATCAAGCACAAAATGCGCACCCATCCCGGCACGTAATACTTTAGGTGACCACGCCGACACCGTACTCGTGCCGCAATACACGCGCGGAATACCCGCAGCGGCAGCAGTCCGAAGAATAGAGCCCAAGTTACCTGGATCCTGCACACCATCGAGCAACACTGCCGCACCGCGCAAGTCTGGATGAACTGAGGCTTGGGGTGTCTCGATCAAAAACAGTAAATCAATCCCATTTTCAACCTGACTCAATGGTGAAAACAGCGGATCAGACAACAGCAGGACCGGACACGCTAATGAGATACAGGCATCCAGGATAGCTTTGACTTCCGCACGGGTCTGCGCACTTTCGCTCACCACGCAACACAGGGGCGATCCCTTGTGTTCCAACCAGGCTTCGCACAAATGGATACCATCCAGCAGCGTCTGGTTATTTTTTTTTCGTGCCTGTGCACTGCTGGCAATCTGACGCAGCTGCTTGTACTGCGAATTGTCGCGGGAACTGATGGCGCGGATAGAAGGAGTACTCATGCGATCAGAATGAAGCATCTGCAAGTACCGCCCGGACAGGCGCATAAGAACGGCGGTGCTCGGGCGTTACGCCGTGTAATCTGATTCGCTCCAGATGCAAGGCAGTGGGGTAGCCTTTATGCTGATCGAAGGCGTATTGCGGATACAAGCCATGCATCTTCATCAACGCCGCGTCACGCGCTGTCTTTGCAAGTATGGACGCTGCTGAAATCTCAGCCACTTTATCGTCGCCTTTGACAATCGCTTCAGTACGCACTGTACAGACGGGACAGCGGTTACCATCAATCAAGGCCAGCTCAGGCTGCATTGAAAGCGCTTCAATCGCCCGGCGCATGGCGAGCATTGTCGCTTGAAGAATATTGAGCTCGTCGATCTCAGCTGCTGTGCAGTTTGCAATCGCCCAGGACAATGCATCACGTTGAATTTGTAGTGCTAACGCTTCGCGCTTAGGTGCAGTCAGTTTTTTTGAATCGCGCAATCCGGCAATGGGTTTGGCAGGATTGAGTATGACTGCAGCCGCGTATACCGGGCCTGCCAGTGGCCCCCTACCCGCTTCGTCGACGCCGCACACCAGCGCGTCACCAAAATCGAACAGCGAGTCGATCGCTGCGGACTTAGAGCTTGCCATGCTGCGAAAGCATTTCCATCACTGCATGCGCGCTTTGGGACGCTGTATTACGCATCAAATCGTGATGCAGATCGACGAAGCGCCGACGCAAACGCTGACGGTTCTGATCATTGGAGAGCTGCGCCCAGAGCGCGCTGGCAAGCCCGGCTGGTGTAGCGCGATCCTGCAGCAACTCGGGCACGAGAAATTCTCGTGACATGACATTCGGCAGTCCTACCCACGGCTGGTAGGCCATGAGCCGCAACACCTGCCAGCTCGCCGGGTTCATGCGGTAGCTGATCACCATGGGCTTTTTGAACAAAGCCACTTCCAGCGTTGCCGTGCCACTTGCTACCAGGGCTGCATCACAAGCGGTGATCGCTTCGTGAGATCGGCCGGTGAGTATCGTGTGGGGCAACTTCTGCAATTCAGGTCGCGCAATCAATTGCTCAAAATAAGCGCGCTGCGTTTCACCTGCCATCGGTATCAAGAAATGCAGCTTGGGGTCGCGCTTGAGCAGCATGGCCGCGGTTTCCATAAACACGCGCGCGTTGTACTTCAATTCAGACAGGCGGCTGCCCGGCAGTATCGTGACCACCCGCGCATTGCGATCAATGCCCAGAGCATCGCGCGCAGCATCCTGATCGGGATCCATGGGAATCACCTCGGCCAATGGGTGCCCGACATAGGTCACGGGGATATTCGCCTTGCGGTAAATGGCTTCTTCAAACGGAAAAATCACCAGCATATGCGACACCGCACGGGCGATTTTCTTGATGCGACCTCGCCGCCAGGCCCAGATCGATGGACTGACAAAATGAATGGTCGGGATACCTGCCTGTTTGAGCCGTAGCTCAAGATCCAAATTGAAATCCGGCGCATCCACGCCAATGAAGGCAGCAGGCTTTTCGATCAGTAGCTCATTGATCAGGTTATCGCGAAAACCTTTGAGCTCGCGATAATGCGCAAGCACTTCGAACAAACCACGCACCGCAAGCTTGTCCATAGGGTAATCCGAAACAAAGCCGTACTCAGCCATCGCCGGCCCACCGATGCCATGCAGATAGGCATCATTGATCATGGGCCGCAAGCCGGACAGCATGCGACTCGCCAGCAAATCGCCGGAGGCTTCGCCGGCGACCATGGCGATGCGGAGGTCAGCGGACGATGCCACGGGTCACATTCTGCAGAAACTCGCGCAGGAGTTTCATATGGGGTGCAAATTCGGGCGCTGACAATTCTTCCGCCTGCAGCGCTGCTTTGGCTTCGTCCAGGGTGAGACCGGATTTGTAGATCAGTTTGTATGCATGACGAATGGCGTTAATGGCCTCACGGGAAAAACCGCGGCGCTTGAGTCCTTCGCTATTGATGCCATGGGCGGCTGCCGGATTACCCGACAGGATGACGAAAGGCGGCACATCTTGCGTCAAGCTGGTACTCATACCCACCATCGCATGCGCCCCAATCTTGCAAAACTGATGAACATTCGAAAAACCACCCATGATCGCCCAGTCACCCACATGGACATGACCGGCCAGCTGGGCATTGTTCGCAAAAATCGTGTGGTTACCAATCTGGCAGTCATGTGCCAGATGGACATAGGCCATGATCCAGTTGTCATTGCCGAGCCTTGTCACGCCAACGTCTTGAGACGTACCGCGATTGAAGGTGCAAAATTCACGAATCGTATTGCGGTCACCAATTTCAAGACGAGTCGGCTCGCCCGCATATTTTTTATCTTGCGGCGGCGCACCTATCGATGAAAACTGATAAATCGTATTCTCGCGACCGATTTGCGTGATGCCGTCAATGACCACATGCGGCCCTACCCGTGTGCCCGCCCCAATAGAGACATCCGGTCCAATCAGCGTATATGCACCAATCTCGACATCATGCTCAAGCCGGGCCGCCGGATCAACGATGGCGGTCGGATGTATCTTCGCCATGATCGACTACTCCACTGCAGGAGGTTCGCTGATGCTGCGCATCGTGCACATCAGCTCTGCCTCGACCACTAACTGATCATCAACCGTGGCCTTTGCCTGAAATTTCCAGATGCCACGCGCCTGCCGAAGAATTTCAACTTGCATCTTCAGCTGATCGCCCGGCTCAACGGGTCGTTTGAAACGCGCACCATCAATGCCAACAAAGTAGACCACCGCGTTGTCATCGGGCTTCTGTCCTGTGGTCAGGAAGGCCAGCAGTGCTGCGGTTTGTGCCAATGCTTCGATGGTGAGCACGCCCGGCATGACAGGCTTGTGCGGAAAATGCCCGACAAAAAATTCTTCGTTGATCGTGACGTTTTTGATCGCCGTAATATTTTTTCCGGACTCCCAGTCCAGTACGCGATCGACCAGCAATAGCGGGTATCGATGCGGAAGATATTGCTTGATTTGGTTGATATCTAGGCTTTTCATTGTGATTTATGCCTGTTCTCAGGAAGTAGAGTCATGCTTTGCCGTCAGCTGTCTGACGAGTTTTTCCAGCTCGCGCACGCGATCGCGCATGGTATTAAGCTGGCGTACAACCGC
>JBIIEY010000054.1:0-9460 GCA_044237595.1 Burkholderiaceae bacterium
AGAACAAATACAGTACAAGTCCATGTCGGCAGTCTTGATGATATAGGCAAACGCTTCAGCAACGCATGGAACCGCGCTGCTACAGGTAAGAAGGTGGATGAAACTAACGTCGCTTTTCTAGACATCAAGACTATGCTGGACACCTTGTCTCCACGACGCTTGGAGATGCTGAAGTTCGTTCGGCATTGTGGCGCCGGCAGCGTCAAAAAAAATACCGACGGCAAATAAGTCACAGCAATCGTCCAGTGCGACTGAAACATGACCACTTTCGGCCGTAACAGGTGGCGGTTTTACTATTAAAAATTCAACAGGGGTGTTTGAATTTTTCTAAGGATATTGAAGGGTGTGATTTCTTCGAGTATACAAGGCTTAGTACCATCGACTACGTTGCAGATTCAACCGACACCTATCGACCTCCTATGGACACATCTGTATTGACCCTGGCAACCCCACGCGACTCAGGACAAATTGGCTAACCAGACTGCTGACTACGATAAGTAGTGAGGCGCTGTGCCCCCTCGCTGGCCAGCCAGTGTCCCTCCTTGTCTTGTAGCAGTACGTCCACATTCCAGCGGCGCGCGCTGGCGATCACTTGCGACGACGGCATCATGAAAAACACCTTGGTCAGCGCATCGGCCAGAACGCAAGTGTCCGCAATTACCGTAACGGATGACCAGTAAGCAGGCGAGTAGCCGCTACCAGGATCAAGAATGTGATGATGGCGACGATCGGTGCTAAACGCCGTATGGGCATCCGACGAGGTCGCGATTGCCCGTCCATCGCTGATAAGCACTGGCCCGCTCTCAACCGCTTGATCGCTTGCGTTCTTGGGGAGGCCGCCGGCATAAAAAGCTGCGTCCTCGATAAGAAATGACCATGATCCCTGCGCGGGAGAGCGCCCGAGCGTCGCGGTCTCTCCGGTGTCAATCAACGCATGCTGAATGTGGTGCGATCTCAGCACCGAACGCACGCGGTCGGCCGCATAGCCCTGCGCAATACCGTTTAGCGAGACACCCATGCCGCCCAGATTCAGCCGAACTGTTGACGGGGATACTTCGATCGCCCGCCAGCTTACCCGCTGAAGCACACGGCGCACCTCGCTTGGCGAGGGAAGAGTCTGCGACGCCGCAGCGACCGACCAGAGCTGCCACAAAGGCTGCATGCTAACGTCGAAAGTGCCGCCGCTGAGGCGTGAAATTTGCTGTGAGAACTTCATCACTTCCAACAGCGGTGCATCAGGTCGATGCAGTATGCCATTTGCGTTCAGTCGGCTGAGCGCGCTGTCAGGGTCAAACAAGCTCATCTGCCGCTCTATGCTGCGTATCTCGCGTACGGCATCGTCGAGTGCAGCCTCCAAACTGTCGGCACTGTTACCACCGACCTTGATCCACAGTGTGGTACCAAAACCAAGCAGTACACGTTCGCGCCATATCAATTTCTGTGCCATGTCCTGGCGCGCTGCGAAAATTAATTGACTACCCGCGACTGCCCCGAATAAGCCGGCCGACCAGCGCATGCACTGACGTCTATTAATCATGCGGTTTCTCCGGTTTGCACATGCGCACTTTGAATCGGTATCACACTCCGCTTGCGTTCCTGTATCAACGGTAAGCAGCGCTGCGGATCCTGGTAGATTGAAACGCAATCCAGACACTGGAAACATTCGCTGTAGGCGATCTTGCCATCGGGTGCAATCGCCTGATATTCGCATCGGTGTCGACAAGACTGGCAAGGTGTTCCGCACTCAGCGCGGCGGGGTATCCATTGCCAGCGCTGGAGGAGATTTACCGATGCCAGCGCAGCGCCGAGCGGGCAAATGTAACGGCAGTAGCCTCGGTAGAGGAAAACGCCAAAGCCCAGGCAAACGACTGCCCAAGCAACTGAGGGCCAGTCACGCATGAAATAAAAACTGATCGCGGTTTCAAAAGGCTCAACCTTGACGGCCAGCTCAGAGAACGATGGCGCGACAAAAATCGAACCAATGATGATCGCCAGCACGACATACTTGATCCATTTCAGTTTGGCATCCATTGCCGTGCGCAAGCGACGCTGATGCATACCCAGCCGGTTAGCGATGATACTCACCAGCTCTTGTAACGCGCCAAAAGGACACAGCCAGCCGCAGAAGGTACTGCGTCCCCAGACGAAAAGCGTGAGGCCGGTGAAGATCCAGAGAATCACGGTCAGCGGGTCATTCAATAGGAAGCCTAGATCGCCGCCGCTACTGAGAGATTCAATTGCAGCGGTGATGTTGATAATTGTCAGCTGACCCTGTGCGGTCCAACCGATAAAACCAAGTGTGAAGATGAGGTAGGCGGTGCGAAAAATCATCAACCGACGTGAAGTGACGCTCGTACGCTGTTGGGATAAAAGCGCAACAGTGAGTACGCCTAGTCCGATCAACAAGATAAAAATCTCTGCCCAGCGCGACTGCCATACCTTGATCCAATCGAACGATGATAAATCGGTGTCCCACCATTCATACGCCGTCGTACGCCAGCCATGAAAATCATAGGGGAGCAAAAACTGACGTTGTTCGACATGGTTCATGATCTGGTTCGTGCCAAAGCGCCGACCTAGCCGAAAGGCCAACTCGAAAGGCTGCGAGGGATCAAGCGGCGTGGCTTTGTCGACCACGAGAAAATACGCCCTCGTAGTTTTAGGATAGCCGGGTACCTTGAGCACTTTGTCGTAGCTGATGCTGCTGAACTTCAGCGACTTTCCGTTCTGGGTAAGTACAAACGGAAGTTCATCAGGTACGCGAAGCGCTCTGAGCGCTTCTTCCGACTGTGTCGCACTGACAACCGGTTCAGAGACTCGATCAGCAAGTCGGGGATCGCCCGTGCTGCGCATTTCGGGCAAAAGCTCTCGCCCAACACCATGGTTGACAGCGGCAAGCAGCCCGTGCTCCGTGACCAATAACGCCTGGGATTTACGCCGACTCGTGTTCAGGTAACGCCAGCCTTCGACATCCAGCAGGTTGCGGCCAATTGAGGGTATGCCCAGTAGTGCAACCTGGAAGGTGAGTGCCGGTGTATCAGATGCCATCCCTTCCAGCTTTCCGCTACCCGGCTCATTCACATTGGCGTAGGCCTGCTGAATGTCGGCCAGCGTGACGATTGTCGTACTTACCATACCTCGCGCCACGAGGTCATCCCAGTCAAGCGGACGGAAGCTCTCTCGCGTACTGCGACGGCGCGCAGCGGCACTAGCCGCGATGGCAGGATCAAGTTTGGCAATCGCGATTTTGGCGGCGGACGCAAAAATCGAGCGATCGATTGCCTTGATGGTAACGGTGCCATGATTGACACCCTGAAGATCAGCGTACTGTTCATCGCGCTTGGTTGGCGAGCGCCAGTCGTGGATGCGTACGGTATGTTGCAAAGAGAGGTCGGTATACTGCGCAGTAAACGTACCCAGTCGCGCGGTACCGGTAGGATTATTGAAGAAGGGTTCTTTGTGATCGATCAAACGCAGGTCGATGAAGCTTCCACTCAGATCCATCGCTACGAGCAGATCAATCGGCTTACCGCTGTAACCGCGTACCGGCTCGAAATCCAGTGACTCAAATGCATAGCCTTTCAATTCAGGCTTGCCACCAGCGGGGTTTTTAGCAAATAAGGGGTAGACCGGCATGTCGGCCTGGACCTCGCCGACGATGAACTGACCATCGAGCAACTTGTCGATGTCTTCGCGCTTGAGCAGTCCGGCGCAGGCATCGGAACACAGACCCAACACACCGATCAGGTTGAAACACAACACCGTTAATGCGCGTAATAGGCATCGGTTCATGTTGACGCTCTCTCAGCCTAAACGCCGGCTTGCTACTTCCGGCGCAATCATCCTGCTCCCGTCAGCCATACGACTTCAGTGCAGGCGGAGCAAAGACGCCGCTGACATTGTCAGCAGAAAGATCCATAACACCCAAACCGGCTCGCTTGTGCGTGCTGAATTCCAATGCACAATGACACCGGCCCCCTCATTCATTGATCCGTAGGCATATACCGCCTTACCACATCGTTTTTTCACAGGCAGCTCAATCCGCCATGAAATCCTGCGACTACTTCTCCCCAGCCACTGTAATGCTGATGCTCTTGCGCATTCCCTCGCCGTAGGAGCGATGCGCGCCGTCGGCAAATTGCAGGGTCAGCCTGTAGCGACCCGGTTGAAGGAAGACCTGACTCTCGGTCTGACCCTTGCCAAAGTGCTTGTGCTGGTTATCGTTGGGGATAACGACACCCGAATCAATATCGCGGGCATCAATCAGCAGATGATGATGTCCAGTACCCTCGGTCATGTCGCCGGCCGGCACGACGCGCATGCCCGTAACTTTGAATTTCACGGTAAAGGTGGTCGGCACCGTATCACCATCTTTCGGCTCGATGAAATCAACCGACTGTGCGTGTACCACGCCGGCCGCGAGGCATACCAGTACACCAACAATGGCGCGCGCCAAATGAATTAATCGATGCATTTTTCCCTCTGACATAACATTGGATGCTCGCGGCATCATTGAAAAAAACGAGAACCCGGCATTATCGCTGCCGTTGTGTGGCGACTGCGCGCCGCTGAAGATCTCAGCGAGCCGCGCCTCCCGCGCGCACGTTGATACCAGACAGGCGGCCCGGAAACGTAGTGGCGCTTTTTACTATTAAATGTCTTTTGCTTGAGCCGGATATCCTCACCCGAGATGATCGGCCCGAATTCATTGATCCGCTCAAAAGAGTGGTTGGCATCCATGATCGCGGCGCTAAAATCCTTTTCCGCTTCGGCCAGATCATCAGCGACTGAACGCAGTATGTCCGTCGATGCAGACAAGGTATTTTTTTGCTCTGTGAGTATGTCTGTCTGCATCTGCTGATTAATCTCGGCCTTGAGTTTGCTCAGATAATTTTGTGCACGCCCAAATAAACGTCCGGCCACGCGAGCGACGACAGGCAACCTCTCAGGACCGATCACAACCATCGCAACCATACCGACGATAGCCAGCTTCGTGAGACCCAGGTCGATCATCGTCAGCCTCGTTTTCCACAGACTATCTGCATCAACTCGAGGTTGCGCGTACCCTCAATAACGGGACGCCAACTATCTTCGGGATCGCTATTGCTGCTGACCGTTCGCCCCTGCAAGTAGGGCTCGGAATAAAACTCACCTTCGAGATTGCGAAATTCCCGGGACACGCAGTTATACTCCTTGCGCGAACGGTTCGACAGAACACCATTGAGCGGAAAACTGTAACTGAGCATTTCAAGCACAGATACTGTCACACCGCCACTGACAATACTTTGGTCGTCGTAATAAAACTCGGCTTTGCCATTGTCGCCATACAAAACCCAATCCGCCTGAGCGACACTGGAGAACAATAGCAGCACCAGCGAACAAATTTTCATGGCTCCTCCTTGGCTGTCCGGTTTTTGCGCGTTTTCGTCCAAAGCAGGTACAAGTACAAGGTAGGGAAAATCAGTGCAAACAAATAGGCGCCGACTAAAAGCCAAATACCCTCCAGACCCACACGCGGCCCGAGTCCATATCGAAACAACAGATACATCATCAGTGCCGAGGCAAAGTAGATGAGCTTGTTCGTCAATTTGAGCGTCATCGCTTTTTGCTATAAGGAATTAACAAATGCGATCAGATCTTCGCGCTCTTCTTTCGACAGCTCGGCGAAAAGATCGCGTGATTTTTGCGCCTCGCCCCCGTGCCAGAGAATGGCCTCAAGCACATTCCTCGCTCGTCCATCATGCAAGAGATTGCTACTGCCATTGACTTGCATCGAGAGACCGATACCCCATAGCGGTGCGGTTCGCCAGTCACGAGGACCAGCCTTGAAATCTAGCCGGCCATCAGCCAGACCTGGCCCCATGTCGTGCAGCAGCAAATCGGTATAGGCACGAAAGGTTTTTTTCGAGATGGCCGGTAGTAGGGGATAGTCGCCGGTACGCATCTCGGGCACGTGGCATTGCGCGCATCGCGCCTTCTCGAATAGCTGGCGGCCTCGAATGATTGGCGGAGTGTCCTGATCCCGCGCAGCTGGCGCATCCAACGCCACCGACCAGAAGTTCAGTTCATCCCACGAGTAATCCAACAGCTCGGGCCGGTTCCCCGGCGGCATGGCGCGGCAGGCGGTCTGCACCGGCGGGCAATTCTCTTCGATGTAGAGCGAGGACGTCACGCCCATGTCGCCATGAAAAGCAGCGGCGATCTGCTGGCGCACCGTGGGTTGGTTGGCTTTCCATCCGAAGCGCCCGAGCGCGGTACGCTGATGAATATCATCGCGCACATAGTTAGGCCGGCCGTTGAGCCCCTGCGTGCGCTGCAGCGCGGCCAGTGCAAGAATATCTTCCTCGGAGACTGCCTCCAGATATCCCATCCCGAACACCACTTGAGTGTTGCGCAGCGAGGTGAGCACCTTGTCGTCAATCGGACCAAAATTGGGCTTTTCGATTCGTATCGCCGGTTTGCGTAACTCCACCTGTGTGCCATCGGGCAGAGTGACAGGCTCCGGCAGCCAGTCCACATACAGCTCCGCCTCGCCAGGCTTGAGGTTTTCCTTTAGACCGACATTAACGCCGAACACTTGCAGTTGATCGCCATAGTTCGGGTGCGGCAGCGGTCCGCCGTCCGGTCCCTCACCCGGCAGGGAAAGCCGCAGCAACTGCTGAAAAACGATGGCGCCCGGCTGATCGAAGGTGCGTCCCCGACCTGCCTGCACATGACATCCCACACAAGAGTTTGCCAAAAATGTAGGGCCCAGACCCCACTCGCCGCCCAGCAGCGGAAATACGACCCAAGGTGCCTTGAACTGCTTCTCGCCCGCCTTGAATTTTTGAAGCTGGCTGTGGGTGAGACCGGGGACCGGCTGCATGTACACCGCTTCAGGGGGGATAGGCTTGGGACCGGAACGGATGACCTGCGACAGCGTGGGCATGGCCGGAGCCAGCACCAGCACCGCGAACACCATGGTCGCGAGCAGCATCACGACGCTGCCGGAAAGTCGCCCGAACCTGCTGCGCATCCCATGACTCCTTCGCACACGATCATTCACCAGGCCTGACGCGAGCGGCGTCAGGAGATTCATTCCACAAAAGACTGCCCGGCCCGAGCTTAACAGAGCAGCGACGTAAAAAAGCCGGCAGCCTGCGCTGCCGGCAAATTAACACTCAAGAGGAAAAACGTTAATAATCATCAGACCTTACGGAGACAACTTGGCACTGCCGATTAGCGAACAACCCATCGAACAGGATTAGCACTTCTGTTCCATTTTGCAGGACTTGTAGACCTCATCTTTTTCGACGATGCCTTCACAAGCTTCCTTGACATTGATTTTCGCGTTTCGGCAAGCGGTCCCAAGTGCCACCATGGAGTCATTTGCCGCATTTTTCTGATCGCAGAAATAATCCTGCTGTTTCTTCGCATCTTCACAGGTACCTACCCGTGTCTTTTTTGTTTCATGGTGATCGGCTATTGCCAGACTGCCGGACAATGCCAAAAACAGACCCAAAGCCATCGTACTTTTCATCACTTTCATTTTTGATTGTCCTCCTTTTTTCCACCAGCATGAAGCGAAGTGCTCCATACGCAGGTGCTGCTGCACCTGCGTACGGAATCACGCCTTAGCTGAAGTCAAACTCCCTGCCCTGTTTGGCAATGTAACCATACGCCGCATTGCTGCGCTCGCCGCCCATGGCCAGATACTCGGCCTTCATCTTGGCGATCATGTCATTGTCAAACGGTGTGGTCATCGCATCGGCTGCCATCTTCTGGGCATCAAGACGGTAGAGCTTGGCCGAGTTAAGGCCGAAGATCTTGTTCTTGACGGTGCCGCGGCCATCGCCCAGTTGGATCTTCCAGCCTTGCTTCTTCATGATGTCCTCTGGGATTTCCAGACGACGCATTGCTTCGATCTGCCACTGCGGCGAGCCGTACCAAACCGAGTCCGTGCCCCAGACAACGCGATCCGGACCCATCAGATTGACCAGCTGGCCCACGAAGGCGGCGCAGAAGCGCGGATTAGTGACTGCTGTCGATGCAAAGACAGAGCCCAGTTCGGCATAGACGTTATTAACGCCGTATTTTTGTGGGATACGAGCCAGATCAGTGGCCCACTGGATATAGCCGCTCTTCTCGAACTCTGCCATCTCCTGTTCGGGATTGTCGGCCAGCCATGGACGAAGCGCAGCGTGATAGATCACGAAATTCATCTTAGGCCAGTCTTTGGCGGCTTTACCAAGATCGTTCACGGTCGCATGTTCCCACGTACCGGCGAACGCCTTTTCGTAGTCGCGTGGCATCAGACCCTTGTGAATACAGATAGTATTAATGCCCGCCTTGATCGCTTTTTCGTAGAACGGATACATCAACTTCTCGTCATCCAAACGCCAAGCGAACTTCGATGGTCCAAAGGGATCACCGATGGTATAGGACTTCCATGAGACCGGGTGCAGTTCCTCAATGGCGCGATCTACTTCGTCCATCCAGTTTGGATATTTTGGTGTGATCACCGAGTGGCCCAGCATACGAACGCTGCCTGCCATTTTGTTTACTGAACGGCAGGCGTTCTGGATCGCATCGTTGGAGAGGAGCCACCAGTTCGGATCGTCGAAAGGTGCACCGGAGAGCAGTGCGACCGAGGTATCCGAATCAAGGAATATCTCCTTGAGGTAGTTATCCATCTTGTATCGCGCCAGCGTGGTGGGGATGTTGCCAATATTCGGGTTCACCTTCGCACCCTCAGCCCACTTTGTCAGACCGAGCAAACCTTCCTCTTTGAAATCATCGCGAATGAAGTGAGTCTGGTCATCAAAGATGAACTGGCCCTTGTATTTGGCCTTGCGATCACCTGCAGCATCCGGGTTTTTCGCCTCTGCCTCGCTTACTTCGAACATGTTTCCGTAGACCTGATTCATCGCGACGAAGGCGGTAGCCATGCCGGACGATGTCGCGAGAAACTCACGACGGCTTATGTTGTGACGCTTTGCCTCCTTGTCCGCCATTTCCTTGATCAAGAACTCAACCTTCTTTTGCTTCTCCGTTTGCGGCAGCGGATTGTATTCTCCGTTCGACACCATCTGCGTCGGAATCGGCGAGCGGAAGGCAGCCTCGTCAGCGGGCAGACACTCCTCGAACTCACGCTCCGTCATCGATACACCAAAAAATGGCCTTTGCTTATCAGTCATTTTTGTCTCCTAGATTTATTAATCGAGCATTTACACGCCCGCATTTTGCACCGCACACCAAAAACATATACTTTGGATAATTGACCAAAATTCAATCATCAAAGATCGAGCCCGTTATCGATTATCTTTCGGACTATCTTGGCTCATGCAAACGATATGCCAGACCGAGCTGGGCTTTGCAGCGAGCAAAATTGGCGCTGTTATTGGCGTTTATTGGCATTCCCAAGGCGGGACAGGCAAGGCGACGTCACAGGTGTCACAGCATGCTGTAACAGTCGTGTCAC
>JBIIEY010000337.1:0-2720 GCA_044237595.1 Burkholderiaceae bacterium
CCCATCGCCCATGCGCGAGTAGGGTGTTTTACCTGATCCTTTGAGTTGCAGCTCCAGCGTGCCCAAGGGCTCGGCGAGAGCCTCAGCCTCGCCCAGCAGGATGGCCCGGCCATCGCCAAGTTGTCCGGCCCAGACGCCGAACTGGTGACCCGAGTAGACGGCGGCGAGCGGACAAGAGCCCGGCAATGTCAAATTGCCACTGAATGCAGCGATAAATTCCGGATGCGCGAACTCTCTCGAATCCAGTCCGATCAACCCGGCCGCGCGTTCACTTGCACAAACCAGATAGGGCGATGGCAAAGGTGTTGAGGCGAGCGAGGTATAAAAATCCCCGGGCAGCGTCGCAAAACGATTGGTTATGCGCAGGTCAGCAAGTCGCAGCAGCTTTGTCGGCAGGGTTTCAGGAGAGTTCATCCGGGCTTCTGTTACGATTGTTCGGCAAGCAAGAAAGGCTTGTATTTTGACAGAGAAGAGGTTAGCGCATATGAACGCCCCGGAGCGACTTGAAATTCCATCCCTGCAGCACTGCGTTAGCCCGGAAGAGTGGCAGATGCGGCTTGATTTGGCAGCGTGTTACCGCCTCGCTGCGCAGTTCGGTTGGGGTGATCTGATTTTCACCCATATCACTGCACGTTTGCCCGGCGATGAGCACGCATTTCTGATTAACCCCTACGGGATGATGTTTGACGAGATTACCGCGTCGTCGTTGGTAAAAATCGATCTTGAGGGTAATAAGCTTGAGGACTCACCATTCCCGGTAAACCCCGCAGGTTTCACCATACACTCGGCGATTCATGCAGCGCGGGACGATGCGCAGTGCGTGCTGCATTTGCATACCGTTAATGGCGTGGCAGTAGCTGCGCAAGAGGCCGGTGTGCTACCGATATCCCAACAGTCAATATTTGTTCTGAACAGTCTTGCTTATCACGACTACGAAGGGCTTGCGCTTAGCGATGAGGAGAGACCTCGTCTGGTGGCTGACTTCGGCGAAAAACACTATTTGATGCTGCGCAATCACGGTTTGCTTACCGTGGGCAAGACGATTGCGGATGCGTTCCTCAGCATGTACGTCTTTGAGACAGCATGCGCCATACAAGTACGAGCCATGGCTGGGGGCGTGCCTCTGAGGGCCATTGATCCGCGCATCATTGATAATGCGATGGAGCAGGCACGCACAGTGACGAAATCGCAGGGTGGCCTGCTGGCGTGGCCGGCGCTGCTGCGCAAACTTGACCGGTCTGATCCGAGCTATAAAAATTAAACTAACAGGGAGCCAATGATGCTTGCACAGAGCAGCTTTACCGACATGCGCGAGAGTACGGAAGAAGACTGGAAATTGATACTCGAGGATTTTCGGGCGTATTCATCGCAACTGGCAGACCGTGTACTCGATCACCTGAAGCTGTTGCACGGTGACTTTGGCGGTTTTTCCGTGGATCGTCTGACGCACAGCCTGCAAACAGCGACGCGCGCCCATCGGGATGGCAAGGATGAGGAATACGTTGTTTGTGCATTACTGCACGACATTGGCGACACGCTCGGTAGCTTCAACCATCCGGACATCGCGGCGGCGATACTGAAACCCTTTGTTTCAGCGGAGAATCTCGACATGGTGGAAAAGCACGGCTTGTTTCAGGCCTATTATTTTTTCCATCATCTGGGTATGGACCGTAACCTGCGCGACCGTTTTCAGGGGCAACCTGTCTATGAGCGTACCTTGGAGTTTTGTGAAAAATATGACGCGCCCGCTTTTGATCCGGACTATGACACTTTGCCGCTGTCGTTTTTCGAGCCTATGGTTCGACGCGTAATGAGCAGCCCGAAAAATACGATTTACACCAGCTGCTGATCTTTGAGTGTTGTAACTTTGACAGTTGGTGCGACGCAACATTGCATACTGTTAGCGGAAAGGTAATTCGGCTACAATCGGGCGGTAAAAAAGCTTCACAACAAAAAATACCATCGGAGACAACATGGCGCAGTACCCCCGGAGCCCATTGATGGGCCGAATGATGAGCCAACCCTTGCTCATCTCCAATCTGATTCAGCATGCTGACCGTTATTACAGCGGCTCAGAAATCGTCTCGCGCAGAGTGGAAGGCGATATACATCGTTACACCTACACCGACTGTCATCGCAGGGCAAAGCAGCTGGCGAATGCACTGGAAAAGCTAGGTGTGAAAATGGGTGATCGCGTAGCGACCCTCGCGTGGAATGGGTATCGCCACCTGGAGACCTACTATGCCGTATCCGGATCAGGTGCCGTACTGCACACAGTTAACCCCCGACTGCATCCGGAGCAAATCGCTTACATCGCCAACCATGCTGAAGATCAGTATCTGTTCTTCGACATGAATTTTCTGCCCGTGATTGAAGCCATTGCACCATTGGCGACGACCATCAAAGGCTATGTGATGATGTGCGATCGTGATCGCATGCCGGCAGATAGCAAGATCGCTAATCTGTTGTGTTACGAGGATTTGATCGCTTCAAATTCTGACCAATACCAATGGCCTGTGTTTGACGAAAATTCGGCGTCGAGTCTTTGTTACACCTCGGGTACAACCGGCAATCCCAAAGGCGCACTGTACTCGCATCGCTCGACGATATTGCACTCCTTTGCATCTGCGCTGCCTGATGCATTGAACGTGTCTGCACGCGATGTGGTCTTGCCGGTGGTACCGATGTTCCATGTGAATGCCTGGGGTCTGCCGTATTCG
>JBIIEY010000338.1:0-2707 GCA_044237595.1 Burkholderiaceae bacterium
AAGATCCTCGGTACCTTTGAAACCGAGACGTGTACCTGATTGCGCGCCACTGGTGATCTTATCTATCGATCCTGCAGTGCCGCCGCTTTCACCAACGAAGCCCATATCCACAATCCCGTAAGTCGTCAGCGACTGGGCGTTTGCAGAGCCTGCAAATGCGCTTGCACAGGCCAGCGCTATGAGTGACTTTTTCATTTTTCCATCCCCAAATGTTCAGTTGTGTCGAGTTTTGAAAATCCGAGCGAGTCGGATGAGGGGACATTAATTTCTAAAATAGAAACAACACGAAGTTTGGCCATCGTTGGTTTTCAAGCTCCGGCAAAACCCAACTGATTACTGAAGACTGTTGTTTTATTCGCACTAGTTGCCGTTGACGCCACCTCACTGAACGGCGCAAAGTTAAGTTTTTGTTTTGATAACTTTGCGAGCGCGGATTTCAGGCTTGTGAGGCCTTTGGGCTGTTGCACAAGCGCCACTCCGAGCGTGTGTTTCATCTGTTACTGCGGGTGATTCGGCGTTCGAACGGTGGAAATCTGCCGATCCGGACAGACGGGATTTATGGCTAATCGAGAGGAATTACTGATCATTCGTTCTGCGCGCTCCGGGCAGGCGCATGCGCAACTGGCGCTGGGCAAGCGTTATTTGTTCGGGGGATCGGGTTTGCCGCAGAGTCATGCGACTGCCCTGCATTGGCTGGAAAAAGCGGCGGAGCAAAACATGGCCGACGCCTGGTTTTTGATCGGCGAGCATGTGCCTTTCGAGATCGCGCAGCAGTCGTCCGATCCCCTGGGTGTGGCGGTCTGGTACGAGCGCGCTTTCGAAGGCGGCATGGCCAAGGCGGGGCTCATCCTCGCCATGTTGGTTTTTGCTTCGTGGTCGAGAGCGGATCAATTACTTCGTCAGAAAGCCATGCGCGCGCTGCAGGCGGCTGCCGAATCGGGGCTGGCAGACGCGCAATGGCTGCTCGCGCAGCAGCTCGGTATCGCCGATGTGGTCGCGCAGCCCAAACCCGCAGAGCTTTCGCCCGCGGCAAAGACGCGACGCAGCGCAGCGGTTGAATGGTCATCGCGCGCGGCCAGAGGCGGCATCATGCCGGCGCAACGCGCAGTTGCCGACTACTTTTGGGGCTTGGGCGATTACCTGAAATTTTTGTTTTGGGCTTTGCCCATCGCACAAACTATCGAACGGCGCGCTGGTACTGGTGCTCGTCGCTGCCAGGTCGAGCGGTCTCAGCTGGACTTGCTCAGACGTTGTGCAAACGCTTTGCTGTTCACCAAAGATCCAAACAGTCAACTCATCGAGCGCTATATGAAGCTCGCAGCCGAAGGTGGCGATAGCGCAGCCCAGCTGTCGTATGGGGTGTGGATTGCGCGCATGGATGAGAGCGGTCATCGCCTGCCATCTGTACCCGGCGTTGCTCACTACAAGAAAGCGATACGCTGGCTATCGCTGGCGGCTGATCAGGGAGTTGCAGCCGCCTGGTATGCGATGTCGCGCATCTATCTTAAGCCCGAGTTTTCTCGCCGCAGCATCACCGAGGCGCGTCGCTATCTCGAGATGGCCGCAGTCACTGGCCATGTGCGTGCGCAACTCGAACTAGGTCTGGTAGCGTGGCGTTCGCGAAAACTGGAAAAGGGCTCTGATATCCGTGCGGTCTACTGGTTGCAAAAAGCGGCAGGCCTCGGTAATCGCGAGGCGAAATCGCTGCTGGAACGTATCGCACCGCCTGCTCGCAAAGCCGAATGGGCTCATGCTGCGCGTGCCGCATTCAGTCGCGATACGAGCAATCAGTATCCGTTTCTGGCTGCGCGTGTCGAGTTGGGCTATTGGTTTGGTCTGACACGTGCCGAGGCTCTGCTGATCGACATTGAAGCTGCCGATCACGGGCATTGTCTCGAAATTGACATTCGCGATCAGCATCCGCGCAGTCGTCGTCGTTTGGTGCAGATCGTTACGGGTGATCAGCGCGCTGCACTTGATCGAGTCGCTCGCATGTTTGATGCGGTTGAAGCGAAAGGCGTCGCGGGGCAGGAGGGTAATTACCGCCAACGCTTGTATCGGTTCCGCAGCCTGATGACGCAGTGCCGCTATCAACGCGGCGCCAGTCCTGCCACCTGATACGGGGTCATGGAGGCTGCGGCCGCATCCAAGATCAGATGTCGATCGTGCCGTCAAATATGCTGACCGCCGGTCCGGTCAGCATCACGGAACTTTGCTCACCATCCCAGGCAATCGACAACACGCCACCCCGCGTGTTGACAGCGACGGGACTATCCAGCAGTCCGAGCTGTATGCCTGCGACAACCGCAGCGCAGGCGCCCGTGCCGCATGCCAGTGTTTCGCCTGCGCCTCTTTCAAAAACGCGCAAACGAATGTGCTGCGTGTCCACCACTTGCATGAAACCGGCATTCACTCTGCGCGGAAAGCGAGCGTGATTTTCGATCAGAGGGCCGTCTTCCGACACCGCAGCGGTCTCGACATCATCGACCAGTTGCACTGCGTGCGGATTGCCCATCGATAGGACTACAAAATTCCGCAGACTGGCTCCGATGGGAATATTCCAAAGGGTGGCTGCGTGCCGCGGTTTGCTGGTCAGGCCAGCAGGGTCGAAAGGTACGCGCTCCGGATCAAATATTGGCGCACCCATGTCGACCGTGATACGACCATCATCCTCCAGCCGTGGCCGGATCACGCCTGACATGGTTTC
>JBIIEY010000339.1:0-2705 GCA_044237595.1 Burkholderiaceae bacterium
ACGGAAAGCCTTGCGGCAACAGATCAATGAAGCCGGTCAGGATCTGTATCAGCCCCGACGTCCCTGATAAAGCCGCTCTGAGCTTTACCCAAAGGTCGGTTCTGGTGGTATACTTCGCGCCTTCGCGGCTGTAGCTCAGCTGGATAGAGTACTTGGCTACGAACCAAGGGGTCGTGGGTTCGATTCCTGCCAGCCGCACCAGCATTTTGCTTCAAATGAACAGCCCAGCGCCAAAAGCGCTGGGCCGTTTTATTTTGGCATCCAGGCCTCAGTTTCACAGGTATGACTAGGGCGCCGACAATATCCGTATAACTTCGTCTTCCTCAATCTGTGGGAAATGTCGGTAAAACTGGCCAACACTTCTGAAATTGTCCGGCACCTGCAGGCAGATTACTTCATCAGCCAACTGTGACACCCGGTCCAGCGTATCTGGCGGTGCCACGGGTACCGCACAAATCAGTCTGGCCGGCTCACGCGCTCGAATCGCATGTAGCGCCGCAATCATGGTCGCGCCGGTAGCCAGACCATCATCAATCACGATCGCGATCCGCCCTTTGACAGCCGCTGGTTTTCTGTCTGAATTGAATCGCATCCGACGATGTTTCAGGATATCGAGTTGTCTTTCCTTTTCCTGTTCGAGATAGTAAGGACTGATACCGGCACTCGCTGCTGCAGGAGAGATGTAAACCCATCCACTTTCGTCAATCGCCCCGATCGCATACTCCGGATCCATTGGCGCGCAGAGTTTGTGCGTGAGCACGATATCCAGCTCACCGTCCAGCAGAGTCGCAATAATGCTGCCCATGGGTACGGCACCTCGGGGAATCGCAAGTATCAGCGGATGGCGACCCTTGTATCGGATGAGCTCCTGCGCCAGCAGTTCAGCTGCTTGCTCGCGCGATAAAAAGAGCTGCGCATTGTTCATCGTGTTATTCCATTGATGACGGGCGCGTAAAAAAGCTGTCGCTGAAAGGCATAGCAATAGCGATGAACATTCTCGCAAGTTAGCAGCCCTGATGAACTTCGGTTTGTTTTGAAGCAAAGACCTGGAGAGCGGCTTGGCTACCCTGTAGCGTGGATATGCTTCTTCCTATCGGAGGTCTTGTCATGAAAACGCCGCAGGGATCTGTTCCAAGCTTTCATCCGGGACGCCATCTGGAAATTTTCGATGGTGCTGCCATCGATCCCTATCAGCAACGGGGTAAATACGGCGAGCCAACGGTGTGCAGCGATTGCGGCGCGGTTTATCAGAAAGGTCGATGGCAGTGGTCATCTGTGCCGCCACACGTGCAGGCACATAAGGAAAGATGTCCTGCCTGTGCTCGTATTCGGGAGGATATGCCAGCAGGTTATCTGACAATCAAAGGTGTTTTTGCGAAAGATCATCATGATGAATTGATGCAGTTATTACGCCATCATGAGCAGCGCGAAAAAAATGAACATCCATTACAGCGCATCATGCAGATTGATGAGCAGCCAGATGCCTGGGTAATCACGACCACCGATATCCATCTGGCGCGCGGACTGGGTGAGGCACTCGAGCACGCCTATCGCGGCACGCTGCAGTATCACTACAACAAAGATGACTATCTGCTGAGAGTGTCGTGGGAGCGTTGAGATGATTCCAATAAGGGTAAATCATGACTGATGCGCTTTTATATGAACCCGTTGCCGATCATGTGTGGCGGCTGCGTTATCGTCTGAGCGAAAACGGCCATGTGCATGAGCCCTCCATACAGGCCACCTGGTCGCGAGTAGCGCTGGCTTTGTCCGGCCCGGAATTGCATCAGCGTGATGTTTGGTATGAGCGTTTCAGAGCGGCCTTGTCGGACTTTCGTTTTCTGCCCGCGGGTCGTATTCTGGCTGGTGCCGGCAGTCAACGGCGTAATACGCTTTTCAACTGCCTTGTTTCTGGTGCCTTGCACGACTCGATCGACGCCATTTTTTCAATACTCGGCGAATCCATGGTCACCCTGCAGGAAGGTGGTGGTATCGGTTGTGATTTTTCTGGGTTACGTCCCGCCGGTATGCTGGCCAAAGAGACCGGCAATATCGCCTCGGGTCCGGTGTCTTTTTTGCCCGTGTGGAATCAGGCGTGCGCCACACTGGCCTCTACCGGCGTGCGGCGGGGCGCCATGATGGCGACCCTCCGCTGTGATCATCCGGACATCGAGGCATTCATCGATGCCAAGCGCGAGCCTGATGTGCTGTCCTATTTCAATCTCTCGGTGTTGGTGACTGATGCCTTCCTGCGTGCGGTGGAGCGAGATGAATTGTGGCCATTGGTTTTTCCTCTGAATGGTCGACCCGTACCTCCGGGCGCCATGATCTGCGAGCGCATATGGTCGGGGTCGATCACGCCCGAGCCTTGCGTCACCAGCAAGACTGTCTCTGCACGTGAATTGTGGCGCAAGCTCCGAGCAGCCAGCATTGCCTTTGGCGATCCCGGCGTGATCTTCATTGATCGCGTCGAGAGCACTAACAACCTTTGGTATGCCGAAACCATCAGCGCCACCAATCCCTGCGGCGAGGTACCCCTGCCGCCCCATGGTGCTTGTAATCTCGGATCGATCAATCTCACGCAATTCATCGAACATCCTTTCGGTGCGCATCCCAAGATTGATTTCAAGGCAATCGCCGGCACCACAGCAGTCGCCGTCAGGATGCTTGATAACGTAATAGATATCTCCCATTTCCCACTCAGT
>JBIIEY010000340.1:0-2697 GCA_044237595.1 Burkholderiaceae bacterium
GGCTACGAAACCATCATGGTCAACTGCAATCCGGAGACGGTATCGACCGATTACGACACCTCGGATCGCTTGTACTTTGAGCCACTGACCTTGGAAGATGTGCTTGAGATCGTGGACAAAGAAAAGCCCGTGGGCGTGATCGTGCAATACGGCGGTCAGACACCCCTGAAGCTTGCGCTGGACCTTGAAGCGAATGGCGTGCCCATCATTGGTACCTCGCCCGACATGATTGATGCTGCTGAAGACCGTGAACGTTTCCAGAAGCTGTTGCATGAGCTGAATTTGCGTCAGCCGCCCAATCGTACCGCTCGCACCGAAGAAGAAGCACTGAAGCTCGCGCAAGAAATCGGCTACCCACTGGTGGTGCGACCTTCCTATGTGCTGGGTGGTCGCGCGATGGAGATCGTTCATGAGCAGCGTGATCTGGAGCGCTATATGCGCGAGGCAGTGAAGGTATCGAACGATTCTCCCGTCCTGCTGGATCGCTTCCTCAATGATGCTATCGAGGTGGATGTTGACTGTTTGTCGGACGGTGTGCGCACCTTCATTGGCGGCGTGATGGAGCATATCGAACAGGCGGGCGTGCACTCCGGTGATTCGGCGTGCTCATTGCCGCCGTACTCACTTTCTAAAGCCACGGTCGATGAAATCAAGCACCAGACTGCATTGATGGCCAAAGGCCTCAATGTCGTTGGCCTGATGAATGTGCAGTTCGCGGTTCAGCAGCAGGAAATAGAAGGCGTCCTGAAGGATGTGGTGTTTGTTCTCGAGGTCAACCCTCGTGCATCGCGCACGGTGCCGTATGTGTCCAAGGCCACTGGTCTGCAGTTGGCCAAGATCGCAGCACGCTGCATGGTAGGTCAGACCTTGGACAGTCAGGGTATCAAGGCGGAAGTTCATCCACCGTATTTCAGTGTTAAAGAGGCTGTCTTCCCGTTCGTGAAATTCCCGGGCGTGGACACCATCCTCGGACCGGAGATGAAATCTACGGGTGAAGTGATGGGCGTAGGCCGAACTTTTGGCGAGGCTTTCGTCAAGTCGCAGCTGGGTGCGAGCGTACGCCTTCCGGAATCAGGCAAGGTATTTTTGTCGGTCAAGAACAGTGACAAGCCACGCGCTGTCGAGATCGCCCGCGATCTGGTAAGCATTGGTTTCTCGGTGGTGGCGACCAAAGGCACAGCGGCGGCAATTGCCGCAGAAGGCGTGCCCGTTACGACGGTCAATAAGGTTGCCGAAGGGCGTCCACACATCGTCGACATGATCAAGAACAATGAGATTGCCCTGGTCATCAACACGGTGGAAGAAAAGCGAACCGCGATCAATGACTCGCGCACCATACGCACTTCTGCACTGGCCGCGCGCGTAACCACTTACACCACGATTGCCGGTGCGGAGGCGGCGGTTCAGGGCATGGCGCATCTTCGCGAGCTACATGTGTATGATTTGCAAAGCATGCACGCATCGCTACAGTAAATTGGTTTACACTTGATCGATCACAGAGGCTGCGTAGCGACGCAGCCTCTGTGCTTTTATATTTACCCAACGAATACTATGAGCTCAGTCCCGATTACCGTTCACGGCGCACAACTGCTTAAGGAAGAACTTCATCGACTCAAGCATGTCGAGCGCCCTGCCGTCATTAACGCTATTTCTGAGGCCCGAGCCCAGGGCGACCTGTCCGAGAATGCGGAATACGATGCTGCCAAGGAGCGCCAAAGCTTCATTGAAGGCCGTATTGCCGATCTGGAAGGGAAACTCTCCGCAGCGCAGATCATTGATCCGAAGTTGCTCGATGCAGAAGGACGCGTGGTCTTTGCCTCTACTGTCACGCTGGAGGATCTCGGTAGCGGTGACAAGGTGACTTACCAGATCGTCGGTGAAGATGAGGCAGACCTGAAACAGATGAAGATCTCGATCAGTTCGCCGATTGCGCGCGCCCTGATAGGCAAGTACGCCGGTGACGAAGTCGATGTCCAGGCGCCGGGTGGCGTGCGCAGCTATGAAGTGCTTGAGGTTCGCTATATCTGATGCTGGCGAGAGTTTCGTCCCATCTTCGAATACTGCTCGTTACACTCTGGGCTGGTAGCTTGTGGACGGTCGGATATCTTGTTGCGCCTGTGCTGTTCGCTTCGCTGCCAGATCGATCTACGGCTGGCAGCATCGCAGGAATGTTGTTTAGAGCTCAGGCATGGTTGTCTTTAGCCTGCGGTCTGCTCATCTTGCTGCTGTTATGGTTGGACAAATCCTGGAGTTCAAAGCGCACTTCCTTCATGCTGGTTATTGCGATGCTGGCGTGCGTGTCAATCGGCTACTTTGCTCTGCAACCTTTCATGGCCGAGATTCGGGCGGCGGCTGCTAACAATGGCGGCATCATGGATGAGGCGATGCGCTCTCGCTTCGGCATGCTGCATGGGGTTGCCAGCGTGATTTATCTTTTGCAGAGTGTGCTTGCACTAGTGCTGGTCACGAAGGCACGTTGAGGAATTTTATTCAACGTCACTGCCGTGAGGTCGCAGCCCTATCTCGACGCAAACGTAACGAACACGATGTATCAAGTTCAGGGCTCAATACTCAGGCCCCTAGCGCGCTTTTCTTCCTGCTCTTCTGACGTGGTGCTTTTGCCCGTTTGATGTTCCCGCCAGCAGTCACCCGCTCATTTCCTTTAACCATCACTTTGGTGATGGTCGGTTTTTTGGT
>JBIIEY010000341.1:0-2696 GCA_044237595.1 Burkholderiaceae bacterium
ATGCACGTCGCGCCGCGCGTCAGGGACATTCGTTTGAATATTCGGCGCATGACTATGAAGCTTTCGCGGATAGTTTCGGCTTCGAAGAAACGGCGGACCAGTCCGCAGCCATTCAGGCTGTGATCAAAGATATGACCTTGGGTAAACCGATGGATCGCCTGATTTGTGGCGACGTTGGTTTCGGTAAAACCGAAGTGGCGCTGCGCGCAGCTTTTGTCGCCGTGATGGGCGGCAAACAAGTCGCCATACTGGCACCCACCACACTGCTGGCAGAGCAGCATGCGCAAACGTTTGCCGATCGCTTTGCCGACTGGCCGGTACGTATCGCGGAGTTGTCACGCTTCAGAACCGGCAAGGAAGTCACACAAGCTCTCAAAGGTATGGCTGATGGATCGATTGATGTCGTCATCGGCACGCACAAACTCTTGTCGGCGGATGTGAAATTTCAACGGCTGGGTCTGGTGATCATCGACGAGGAGCATCGCTTTGGCGTGCGCCAGAAAGAAGCACTCAAAGCTCTACGTGCAGAAGTGGATGTGCTCACCCTGACAGCCACGCCCATTCCTCGTACATTAGGCATGGCACTCGAAGGTCTGCGCGATTTTTCTGTGATTGCGACAGCACCGCAAAAGCGTTTGGCAATCAAAACCTTCGTTCGCGGTGAATCGGAGTCGGTCATTCGCGAAGCTTGTCTGCGCGAACTCAAGCGCGGTGGTCAGGTTTACTTTCTGCACAATGAAGTCGACACCATCGAGAATCGTCGCAAGGCACTCGAGGCGCTGCTGCCAGAGGCGCGCATCGCCATTGCCCACGGGCAGATGCATGAACGGGATCTTGAAAAAGTCATGCGTGACTTTGTTGCGCAGCGTTTCAATATTCTTTTGTGTACGACCATCATCGAAACCGGTATCGACGTCCCCACCGCCAACACCATCATCATGCATCGCGCCGATCGATTTGGTCTCGCGCAGCTGCATCAGCTGCGCGGCCGCGTCGGTCGATCCCACCATCAGGCCTATGCTTATTTGCTGGTGCATGATGTGCAAACACTGACCCGCCAAGCCGAACGCCGGCTTGAGGCTATCCAGCAAATGGAAGAACTGGGCAGTGGATTTTATCTAGCGATGCATGATCTGGAGATTCGCGGTGCCGGCGAGGTGCTGGGCGAAAACCAGTCAGGCGAGATGACTGAAATCGGATTCCAGCTGTATTCCGACATGCTCATGGCTGCGGTGCGGTCACTGAAAAACGGTAAAGAGCCCGACCTCGCATCCCCTCTGGCCACGACAACTGAAATCAATCTGCATGTACCCGCCTTGTTGCCCAGTGATTTTTGCGGTGATGTGCACGAGCGACTCTCGATTTACAAGCGTCTGGCCAACGGAGAAACGCAGGAGAGCATCGATAATCTGCAAGAAGAGCTCATCGACCGTTTTGGCAAACTACCTGATGCGGTCAAGGCGCTGATCGAAACGCACCGCTTGCGCGTATCCGCAAAAACGGTGGGCATCATCAAGATTGATGCGCATGCCGAATCCGCACAACTGCAATTCGAACCCAAGCCACCGATCGATCCGATGCGCATTATTGAACTTGTTCAGAAAAGTCGTCACATACGCCTGTCAGGGCAGGATAAGTTGAAAATTACTGCTGCCATGCCCGATCTGGCCGCGCGGGTCAACCAACTCAAGGCCACCATACGCGCACTGTCCCACTGATACGCTGACGCAGCTCGATCATGAATTCATCGACGAAATTAATTCTTCAAGGCCCCGGTGCCGATAGCGACACCGTCCATCGCATTGCCGCCATTGTCAATGCCAAAAAAATCACCCCGATTGGACCCCAAGCGTTTCGTTGCGACGACATCGACAGCAGCAATGCGTTGCGCTCGGAAGTCGCAGCCGCATGTCACCCGGCGCGAATGGATGGCACCTTCATGGACGCCAGTCGTCAATTGTCTGACTTCCGTGTACTGGTGATGGACATGGATTCGACCTTGATTACGATTGAGTGCATCGATGAGATCGCCGACATGCAGGGCCTGAAAACCGAAGTGGCTGCGATAACCGAAGCGGCCATGCGTGGCGAGCTGGATTTCCGCGAGAGCCTGATGCGCCGGGTGGCCTTGCTCAAAGGTCTGGATGCATCTGCGCTGCATCAGGTCTTCGAAGAACGATTGCGTCTTTCCCCCGGCGCTGACAGTCTGCTACAGGGAATCAAGGCCGCCGGCCTGCGCTCGGTGCTGGTCTCGGGTGGTTTTACTTATTTCACTGATCGTTTGAAGACCCTGCTGGCGCTTGATACCACGCGCGCCAACCTGCTCGAAGTCGTCGACGGCAAATTGACCGGCCATGTGATTGGTCACATCATCGATGCTGAGGCAAAGCGGCAAACCGTGGTCGATGAATGCGCAGCGCTGGGCACGTCATCTGCAGCTGCGATCGTGATTGGTGATGGCGCGAATGACCTGGCCATGATGTCGGTTGCTGGGTTATCGGTGGCTTTCCGCGCCAAACCCGTGGTTCAGGCGAAAGCCCATGTCACGCTGAACTACGCTGGATTAAATGGCGTTCTGAATTTGTTCCGCTGAGTTTGGCATCAACATCAGCGTTTTTTCGGATAGGATAGAACAAACCATAATGGATGAACAAATTTACTACGACAGCGCTACCGAATCTCACAAGCGCCTACTA
>JBIIEY010000055.1:0-9376 GCA_044237595.1 Burkholderiaceae bacterium
ACCACCATCAAAATCGCGAAAGCAACGCTGGCGCGCCTCGGCGGCAAGCTGGTCGGTGAGGGTTACTACCCACTCGGTCACATCGAGTTTTCGTCCGAAATTAACAAGATCAAGGCAGCCAAGCCAGATGTCATCCTGAACTGCGTGGTGGGTGGCTCGAACGTTGCGTTCTTCAAGCAGTTGAATGCAGCTGGTATCACCGGCAAGAACCAGACCGTGCTCTCGCTGGCTGTCTCGGAAGAAGAAGTTTCAGGTATCGGTGCTGCCAACACCGCAGGTACACTGACCTGCATGGGCTACTTCCAAGGTCTCGACAACCCGGAGAACAAGAAGTTTGTCTCTGAGTTCAAGAAAAAGTATGGCGCCGATCGCGTCACTGGCGACACGCTGGCTTGCGGCTACACCTCGGTACTGCTGTGGGCCAAGGCTGCTGAAAAGGCGAAGAGCTTCGATGTTGCCAAAGTGGTCGCTGCCTCGTCGAACCTCGAGATCAGCGGCCCAGAGGGCAAGGTCAAGTTCCACCAGTCGAACCATCACCTGTGGAAGCATGCGCGTATCGGTGCGTTCCGTGCGGATGGCCAGGTCGACATGATCTATGAGTCGAAGCTGATCGAGCCAAACCCTTTCCCGAAACTGTAATTCTTCGGGTCGAGTTCACTCGACTTCCCCTGAATTACCCCGGCCATCGCCACGCTAATGCGTGGTGGTCGGGGTTGTTCGGGGTCCTGCAACTTCTGGCGTTAACGTTACCCGGCTCTCCAAATGTCATTTGACGCGTTTGTAATGCAGTCCTTCACGGGACTCTCTATTTTTTCGGTGCTGATGCTGATGGCACTCGGGCTGACTATTATTTTCGGCCTGATGGGCGTCATTAATATGGCGCATGGCGAGTTCATGGCTCTAGGCGCTTACTGCACCTACGCGACCGCAAAATTTTTCCAGGCGTTCCTTCCTGGTTTGATGGATGGCTTTGTCTTTGTCGGCATTGTTTTGGCCTTTGTTGTCACCAGCTCTGTCGGCTACCTGCTGGAACGAGGCCTGATACGACACCTTTACCATCGCCCGCTGGACACCTTGTTGGCAACCTGGGGCGTCAGTCTGATCATGCAGCAGCTGTTCCGGCAGTTTATTAATCCGCGCGAAGTCGAGGTGCCGACGGTGAATTGGTTGCAAGGCGCTGTCAATATATCGGAAGGCGTTGCGCTGCCGCTATCGCGCTTGTTCATTATTTGTCTTGCGGTTTTCACGTTGTTGTTCGTCTTTTACCTTTTGTATCGAACCCACTGGGGTATTTCCATTCGCGCCGTGACTCAAAATCGTCCGATCGCCAGTGCGGTGGGTATTAATACGCAAAAAGTGGATGCCACTACGTTCGCATTGGGCAGCGGCTTGGCCGGTATCGCAGGGAGTGTGTTCACCATGCTTGCCTCCACGGGTCCTACGACCGGACAAGCTTACATAGTCGATACATTCATTGTGGTGGTGTTCGGTGGCGTCGAGAGTTTGCTCGGCACAGTGCTTTCCGCATTCATCATCGGTCAGATGCAATCCTGGCTTGAATTCGGCTTAAGCGGCTCGATGGCGCGAGCAGCGATTCTTGCCGCTGTCATCTCGGTTCTATTCTTCCGGCCGAATGGGCTGTTCTCACAAAAGGTTAGGCGCTAAGCATGAAATTGCTCGATAGGTTTTTCGGTCCCTCGCACGCGGAGGTCGGACTGAGCAGGATCGGCTTTGTAGTTGTTGCGCTGGTTCTGCTGTTGGTTCTACCTTTCACGCTGAATGTTTTCCGTCTGGGGTTGGCGGCGAAGTATTTATCGCTCGCCTTCTCGGCGGTCGGCATTGTTCTCATATGGGGCTACGGTGGTATTTTGAGTTTGGGGCAAGGCTTCTTCTTTGGCCTGGGTAGCTACATGCTTGCCATGTTTCTGAAGCTCGAGGCGACAAATTCGGATAGCTCGGCGCAGGCCTTATCTGCGTTCTTCGGCTCTAAACTTCCCGATTTTATGGTGTGGAATAGTGTCGAGGCGCTGCCATTTTGGTGGGAGCCGTTCAACTATGTCTGGTTCACCTTGCTGGCGATCGTGATATTGCCGGCGGTGTTTGCGTTTGTGTTTTCATACGCCGCTTTCCGCCGACGCATAGGCTCGGTGTACTTCTCGATTGTCACGCTGTCGCTGTCAGCAATTTTGGCAATCATGATTATCGGCCAGCAGGGCGTCACCGGTGGTGTTAATGGCATTAACGATTTCCGCACATTCATGGGCATCAATCTTGATTCGGATTCGGCCAAGGTGGCGATGTATTACGTCACGGTGTCACTGCTGCTGTTGGGTATGCTTATTTGCGGATTTGTTCTCAATAGCCGATTGGGCAGAGTAGTGATTGCTATCCGTGATAACGAGGACCGAGTGCGCTTCTCTGGTTATAACCCAGCGTTGTTCAAGGCATTTATTTTCGCGATTGCTGCGGTATTTTCATCGATAGGCGGCGCTATGTTCACGATTCAGCAAAGCCTGGCCTCACCGTCACTAGTAGGTATTGTGCCCTCAATCGAGATGGTGATTTACGCGGCGGTCGGCGGAAGATTGTCGCTGGTGGGCGCGGTGCTCGGCGCCGTGCTGGTGGGTACGGCTAAAACAGTGTTCTCCGAAAACTTTGCCACGCTGTGGGTTTACTTCATCGGTTTCCTGTTCGTATTCGTGGTCATGTATCTACCGAACGGCATCGTTGGGTTGGTCACTTGGCTGCGGAGTTTAAGAAACAAGCAAGACGGCAGCAAAAACTGAGCAAAGCGAAACCTATGTCAAACAAATTTGTTCTCCAGATTGAAGACTTGACCGTGTCGTTCGACGGCTTCAAAGCAGTCGATGGCCTCAATTTTTATTTGGAACCAGACGCGCTGCATTGCGTGATCGGGCCCAACGGCGCGGGCAAGACCACCTTGCTCGATATGATCTGTGGAAAGACAAAGCCGACGGGCGGCAAGATCTTTTTTAAAGATATCAATATCACCGAGTTGATGGAATATCAGATTACCCGCCTGGGTATCGGTCGGAAATTTCAGACGCCGTCCGTCTACGACCAGTTGACGGTGTTCGAGAACTTGGAGATTTCTCATCCAAATCCGCGAGGTGTGTTGGGATCGGTATTTTTCAAGCGTACTGACCTTATTACGGAAAAGGTTCATGAAGTCGCCAATAAGATTTTTCTCGGCGACCATCTTGATGATACGGCCGCGATTCTCTCGCACGGCCAAAAGCAATGGCTTGAGATCGGCATGCTGCTGATGCAGGACCCCGAACTGATTCTGCTGGATGAGCCCGTCGCTGGCATGAGCGCCAAGGAGCGCGAAAAAACGGCAGCGCTACTCAATGAGATTTCACGTGGTCGTTCCATTATCGTGATCGAGCATGACATGGCCTTTGTAAAAATGGTTGCAAAGAAGGTGACCGTTTTACATCAAGGCAAGCTGCTGGCAGAGGGCACACTCGAAAAAGTGCAAGAGGACGAGCAGGTTAAACAGGTTTACCTGGGACACTGATCTCGGTATCAGCATCCCTTCTGGAGAAAATTTTGCTTTCTGTTGAAAAACTGAATGTTTACTACGGCAAAAGTCATGTGATCCATGACTTGAGCTTTAGCGTTCGTCACGGCGAGTCGGTGGCGCTGATGGGGCGCAATGGCATGGGTAAAACTACGCTGCTGAAAACCATCATTGGCTTGCTCAAGGTTGGATCGGGCGATGTCAGTTTCGATGCCAAATCCGTGGCTGTGCTCGCGCCGCATGAGCGTGTCGCGCGTGGTTTTGGTTATGTGCCGCAGGGTCGGATGATTTTTCCGTACCTCACGGTGGAAGAAAATATCCTCGCCGGGATGCTGGACAAGCGCCGGGGTATTCCTGACGAGATTTACGAATTTTTTCCAGTCCTGCTTGAGATGCGAAAGCGTAAGGGTGGCAACCTGTCCGGTGGGCAGCAGCAGCAACTCGCGATTGCTCGCGCACTGGTAAATAACCCGAAGGTACTCATCCTGGATGAGCCGACTGAGGGTATACAGCCCTCCATCATTAAAGAACTGGCGCACAAGCTGGTGGAGCTGAAAGAAAAGAAAAATTTTTCGTTGATTGTCAGTGAGCAGGTACTGTCATTTACCAAGGTGGTCGCCGATCGCTTTCTGATTCTGGAGAAGGGCGCTGTGGTCTACGAAGCAACCAAACAGGACTTGGACGATAGTCGTGTGCACTCGCTGCTGACTATCTGATTGGATGATTCATCGTGCTTTTGCCGCAACTAAAGGCCGGGCGCGATGAGTTTTGAAATTGAGCTTTTCGGATGAAGAGCTCATTGTGGGTTGTATCAATTTTTGAAGAAAGGGAGAGCAGACATGAGACACGGTGATATTGCGAGTAGCAAAGACTGCGTTGGGGTGGCAGTAGTCAACTATAAGATGCCTCGCCTTCATACCAAAGCCGAAGTGCTGGACAATGCACGCAAGATCGGCGACATGCTGGTTGGCATGAAACAAGGCCTGCCAGGTATGGACCTGGTGATTTTTCCGGAGTATTCGACACACGGCATCATGTACGACTCGAAAGAGATGTACGAAACCGCGTCGACTGTTCCGGGTGAAGAGACTGAAATTTTTGCGGCTGCCTGCCGTAAAGCGAATGTGTGGGGCGTATTCTCGCTGACAGGTGAGCGTCACGAGCAGCATCCCAACAAGGCACCTTACAACACCCTGATCCTGATGAACAACAAGGGCGAGATCGTGCAGAAGTATCGCAAGATCATGCCGTGGGTACCGATCGAGGGTTGGTATCCGGGCGACTGCACCTATGTTTCCGATGGACCGAAGGGCATGAAGATCAGCTTGATCATCTGCGATGACGGTAACTACCCGGAAATCTGGCGTGATTGCGCCATGAAAGGTGCTGAATTGATCGTGCGCTGCCAGGGCTATATGTATCCGGCCAAAGAGCAGCAAATCACTATGGCCAAGGCAATGGCTTGGGCTAACAACAGCTATGTGGCAGTTGCCAACGCAGCTGGCTTCGATGGCGTGTACTCCTACTTCGGTCATTCGGCTATCGTTGGCTTCGACGGCCGTACGCTGGGTGAGTGCGCTGAAGAAGAGATGGGCATTCAGTATGCTGAATTGTCCGTATCGCTGATTCGTGACGCACGCAAGAACAGCCAATCCAATAACCACTTGTACAAGCTGCTGCACCGTGGCTACACCGGCAAGATCAATTCCGGTGAAGACGCAAATGGTGTTGCTGCATGCCCATACGAGTTCTATGGCAAGTGGATCAATGATCCGGAAGGAACACGCAAGATGGTTGAGGCCTTCACGCGTGATACGCCCGGAACTGAGGACGCACCGATCGAGGGAATCCCGAACAAGTCCACAGCCCACCGTTAAGCTTCGGTGACTTCGTTCGCACGCCCCAATTGCCTACCCTTGGGGCGTGCATTTTTGACTCCTGCCGATGAACGACCTAATTCAGCCGTACTACATTTCGTCTGAGCCTTATTATCAAAGCGCAGGAAACGAGATCGAATTATTCGAAGCTGCCTACCGCTTGCGAATGCCAATGGTATTAAAAGGACCGACGGGATGCGGCAAAACACGTTTCATGGAGCACATGGCGTGGCGCTTGCAGCGCCCCTTGATTACCGTTGCCTGTAATGAGGACATGACTGCCTCCGATCTGGTAGGGCGGTTTCTGCTCGATGCCAATGGCACAGTCTGGCACGATGGTCCGTTGACAATTGCCGCGCGTCACGGCGCAATCTGCTATCTCGATGAGGTAGTCGAGGCACGTCAGGACACTACGGTCATTATTCACCCACTGACGGATAATCGTCGTACGCTACCGCTCGACAAGCGGGGTGAACTGATTCATGCGCATCCAGACTTTCAGCTCGTGGTGTCGTATAACCCCGGCTATCAAAGTCTAACCAAAGATCTCAAGCAATCAACGAAGCAGCGCTTTGGTGCACTCGATTTCGACTACCCGGAAGAAAAAATAGAAGCTGACATCGTCGCCCATGAGAGTGGTGTGGCCACAGAGATCGCCAACAAACTGGTCGGTATTGCGCATCGCTCGCGCGCCTTGCGTGGCCGTGGGCTGGAAGAAGGGATTTCAACCCGTATGCTGATTCACGCTGGCGCACTGATCTATGCCGGTATCTCTGCGCGAGAGGCATGTCGACTTGCCATGGCGCGGCCGATTACTGACGATCCCGATATGCTCTCGGCAATCGATGGGTTCATCGATGCTTACTTCGGTATCTGAGCGCGTCGCGGCCGATACCCTGCATCCTGCGTTATCGGATGCGTTGTCTACATTGCCACCGCGATTACGCAATCCCGCCACGGAAGACGAACTGACAGCGCTGTTGAAGGATGCTGCGCAGGCAGCACCCGGTCTGGAGCCAGCCCTCGGCTCTCATCTTGGTTTTGTGCTGAACTCCCTTGATGTTGGTGGCTTGCGGCGCTGGATACTGACTGGAATGCGTCTCTATGCAAACCATCCGGGGCAACTTGCGGCTTATTTTCGTCTGGAAGATACCGCTGCGGCACAGGCGATGGAGGCTGAAGCCAAAGGTACGTCTTTCGAGCGCGCACGTCATTCGCTGCAGTATTTCACGACCGGATTCGGTCAGGCTGATTTATCGCTCGCAGCACGCCGTCAGCGCAGCCTGAATGCGCTGCCGCTGCGCCCGGTGATCAGCCAAGGTACTTTGTTACTACCCGATCACTATCTCGCTTGGGATGGTGCGACCCGGGGAAATATCTATCGTGCCGCAGTGGCTCATGCATTGGCGCACTTGCAGTACTCGCCACGTCACCAGCCAGCAGGCAAAAAAAAGCCTTTACTGATCGCCGTGCTGTCTTTGATCGAAGATGCGCGTGTCGAGCGATTGGCGATTCAGCGTTTTCCCGGGCTATGGTCATTATGGGACTGCTTCCATACCGTCCATGGTGAGAATAATGAGCTCACTTTCTTTTCGCTCGCTGCGCGCTTGTCGCGCGCCTTGCATGATCCTGATTATCAAGACCAGAACCACTGGGTAAACAAGGGGCGCGAATTATTCGAGGCAGAAGCGGTACTGGGACTGGATGATCCAGAGCGTTTCGCTGAGGTCGGAAAAATACTTGGCAATGACCTCGGTCAGATGCGCGTGCGCTTCGTGCAAGACCTATACGCTGTGCAACCGGCCTATCGCGACGACAACAGTTTCCTTTGGGAATTCGAGCAGGACGCACCGCCCGACACACCGCCCGAAGAAAGTCTGTCGCGTTCCTCGGTACAGATAGAAGCGACTGATCAAAAAGCCGAGACAGCGATGCATGTCTCACCGATTGAGCAGCCACCGGGTCAGCGCTTTGTTTATCCGGAGTGGGACTATCGTGAAAATCAGCTGCGTCATGCGTGGGCCACCGTGCATGATCGTCTGGCGCGCGATGCTACAGAGATTGTTTCCAATGGTCGCCAACGTAGCCTGGTGCGTGGCGTATCGCTCGATACGCGTTCGCGTACCCTCGACCGTGCGGTACGGCTACGCCGCCAGCACGAAGGTGAATCGCTGGACTTGAATGCGGCCGTCGAGAGCCGGATTAGTTGGCGTGCGCGCATCACCCCGGACCCGAGGATCTTTCAGCGTCCGGGCAAGCGGCGTCGACATGCTGCGATTTTGTTGCTGGTCGATCTTTCCGAGTCGACCAATGATCGGGTCAAGGGTTTTACCTCGATATTGGACATCGAGAAACAGGCTGCAGATCTTTTGTCACAATCCATTGATACCGACTATGACCGTCTGGCGATTGATGGCTTTCATTCAGATGGTCGTGAAAAGGTCCATTATCTGCGACTGAAAGAATTCGATGAGCCGTATGGTGAGTCGCAACGTAGAGTGCTGATGCGGCAGCAGGGCTCGCTATCAACGCGGATGGGTACCGCATTGAGGCATGCCGGGTTTCGTTTACATCAGCAGCGGGCAGAAAAGCGCATATTGCTGCTAGTGACGGACGGTGAGCCATCAGATATTGATGTCGTTGATAGGGATTATCTGGTCGAAGATGCCCGTCATGCGGTACATTACCTTGGTATGAAAGGTGTTACGGTTTTTGGACTGACCCTGGATAAGGCTGCCGGTTCGTATATGAAAAAGATTTTCGGTGCCCGCAACTATACTATTGTTGATAATGCACTTTCTTTACCAGTTCAGTTGACGCGAACTCTGGCTCAGATTGCTGGACGCTGATAAACCGATTTTTAAATAAGGCATGGTACTGCTGATGTGTTGGAACAATAAAAATGGCGAATAAAGATCCGGTCAAAGTTGGTGTCTTGTACTCGCAGACTGGCGTGACCTCGGCTATCGAGTCTTCCCAGCGGCTGGGGACGCTGCTTGCTATCGAAGAGATCAATGATCACGGTGGCATCGATGGACGCGAGATTGTCGCCATTGAGTACGATGCGGCTTCAGATCCCTTCCAGTTTCGTAACTTGGCCGAGCGCCTGGTGGCCATTGACAACGTCAATGTGATTTTCGGCTGCTACATGTCAAGCACGCGCAAGGCGGTGACGCCGATTGTTGAGAAATACAATCGAATTCTGTTTTACGCGACCCTCTACGAAGGCTTCGAGTTTTCGAATAACATCATCTATACAGGCGCCGCACCAAATCAAAATAGTGTGCAGCTTGCTGATTTCATGATGTCCATGTTTGGTGGTCAGGTTTATTTGGTTGGATCAGATTATATCTACCCGTACGAGTCTAACCGGATCATGTCGGACCTGGTCCATCAGCGTCCTGGTGGCAGCATCGTTGCTCAGCGCTATGTGCCATTAAATGCGGGACCGAAGGACTTTGAAAGTATCGTCGCCGAGATCAAGGAACTGCAGCCGGATTTCATCTTCTCTACCGTAGTCGGCGATGCGACCCAGCATCTCTATCTTGCCTATGCCGAGGCGGGGCTGGATCCGAAATCAATGCCGATTGCGAGCCTTACGACCTCTGAGGTTGAGGTCGCACAAATGGGCGCGGCTGCTGGGGCGGGGCACTTTACGGCGGCGCCATACTTCGCCTCGATTGACTCAGCTGAAAATCATCGTGTTCTACAGCGCTTCCGTGCGCGATTCGGTGACGAGATTCGACCCAACGCGTGCTGGGAGGCTGCGTATTTTCAAGTTCATCTCTTCGCTAATGCAATGCGCGGTGCGGGTACGGATAGTGTGCCTGTCTTGATGCCCCAAATTCTTGAAAGTGAATTTCTCGCGCCGCAGGGGCGGGTGCGCGTCGAGCCGTCCAATCATCACACCCACTTGTACCCACGAATTGGGCGGGTTAATTCGAAGGGCGAGTTT
>JBIIEY010000342.1:0-2679 GCA_044237595.1 Burkholderiaceae bacterium
AGCACCGCCGCCGGCGAGAGTCGCTTGCCATTCAGGCTGACGATATCGCCATGCTCGAATTCGATATCGAGATACTCGGCTGCATCCGGCGCTGCTTCTGGGCTGACGGTCCAGCGCCACATGGATTCTTCTGCTTCGGCACTGGGGTTTTCCAGATGGCGGCCTTCGAAGCTGATGTGCAGCAGATTGGCATCCATCGAGTACGGCGCACCGCCGTTCTTGTGCTTCATGTCGATGTCGATACCGGCATCTTCTGCATACTTCAGCAGCTTCTCGCGCGAGAGCAGATCCCATTCGCGCCAGGGGGCAATGATTTTCACGTTCGGCATCAATGCATAAGCACCTAGTTCGAAGCGCACCTGATCATTGCCCTTGCCTGTCGCGCCATGCGAGATCGCGTCGGCACCGGTTTCGCGTGCGATCTCAATCAGACGCTTGGCAATCAGCGGGCGTGCAATCGAGGTGCCCAGCAGATATTCGCCTTCGTAGACGGTATTGGCGCGAAACATCGGAAAGACGAAATCACGAACGAATTCTTCGCGGACGTCATCAATAAAAATATTTTCTGGCTTGATGCCGAACTTCAGTGCCTTCGCGCGTGCTGGCTCCAGCTCTTCGCCCTGACCAAGGTCGGCGGTGAACGTGACGATTTCGCAGTGATAATGATCTTGCAGCCATTTCAGAATGACCGAGGTGTCCAATCCGCCCGAGTAGGCGAGGACGACTTTATTGATGTCGCTCATGTGCTTTCTTTCCTGATTTTAGTAACGATTCAAATCTTGCCGAGTACCAGATACTCGAGTAATGCTTTTTGTACATGCAGGCGGTTTTCTGCTTCATCCCAGACCACGGATTGCGGTCCGTCGATCACCTCGGCTGCGACTTCTTCGCCACGATGCGCGGGGAGGCAGTGCATGAACAAGGCGTCCTTGTTTGCGCGTTTCATTTTTGGCGCATCAACAATCCAACCATCGAAGGCCTTCAGACGTGCGGCATTTTCTTCTTCATAGCCCATACTGGTCCAGACATCGGTTGTTACCAGATCAGCGCCCTCGCAAGCGTCGGACGGATTCTTGAACACCGTATAGCGTTGATGATCAGCGGATACCAATGCCGGGTTGACGTCATAGCCAGCAGGTGTGGAAACATTTAGATGGAAGCCGAACACCTCCGCCGCTTGCAGCCATGAATACAGCATATTGTTTGCGTCACCGACCCATGCCACGGTTTTGCCGGCAATAGAGCCGCGATGCTCAATATAGGTAAACACATCTGCAAATACCTGGCAGGGGTGATATTCATTGGTCAGGCCATTAATGACCGGTACCCGCGAATTGGCGGCGAAGCGATTAATAATCTCCTGACCAAAGGTGCGGATCATGATGATGTCGCACATGCGGGACATCACCTGTGCCGCATCTTCTACCGGTTCGCCACGGCCGAGCTGGCTGTCACGGGTGTTCAGGTAAATGGCGGCTCCGCCGAGCTGATGCATGCCCGCCTCGAAGGACAGCCGGGTACGCGTGGAATTCTTTTCGAAAACCATGACCAGCGTGCGATCCATCAGTGGATGGTAGGGCTCGTAATTCTTGAATTTGCGTTTGATGATCTTCGTGCGCTCGATCAGATAGTCGTATTCCGCGAGCGTGAAGTCGGCAAACTGCAGATAGTGTTTGATTGCCATAAATGAAAAACGGCAGCTAGCCAGGCCGGCAGCCGCCGAGTGTTTTAACCCCTTGGATTATAAGGGGTTTGGGCGTATTCGGACAGGGCGCGGCTTCGAATGAGTCTCTGTGCTCAATATCAGGTCTTCAGGCGATTTACTTGCGTTGTTGAGTGCAAATTGATGCATCAATTGCAACTCTAATTTTGCTGTCAGTTCTCATCGAAGCAATAGTCATCGGGAGGGCGGGATAGTCCGCGGACTCAGTCAACCGCGGTCGCCGCTGGTGATCGTTCCGAAACCCGAGTACGGATTAGAAATTTATGTTCTGTCGCCTTGGGTTGGTTTTGTGGTGTTGGTGTTGAAAGGCTTTGGTCTAACGTAGCCCTGTTCGCTCGCTCCAGGAATGAAGATGGATAGGGTTTCGAGGAATATCAAACTTTATCATTTTCCATAACCTGAATTTCTTGTTCAGACTCAGTGCTATTGGGTTCACGCGTTATTTTTCGTGGGCTTCTTGCAGTTCTTTGACTTTTGAAAACAGACTAGGATTTTTTTTCAAAAGTTCTTCAACGCTGAAGTAAATGTATTGCTTAATAATATTTGGGACATCCTCAGAATTTACGTAACCATAATATAGATCTACCATTGATTTTGCTTTTTTCTCATCACTGTCCCACCAGTGATTTGAAAACGCGCTATGGATATTATTGATTGTGATTTCTTGGTCTTTAATGAGAGATTGATCGTCAGTGTTGCTTATTGTTTCGATTAATTTATTCTCGTGTTGAAGTAACCAATTTTTCGTATTTTCGGCACCGATTGCTACGAGCATTGGCTCACAAAAAACTTCTCTAAGTTTTTTAAAAAACTCTTCCCGTAGTTGATTATTGGTATTGTTTTTATCGAAAAAATCTTCGACTTTGTTGCTTATTTCCCCAATTTCTTTAAGTAATGAATCAAGGCGTCCAAGGTTCTCTAAAGGGTTTTTGAGAATTTTTTTATCAATCAATATT
>JBIIEY010000343.1:0-2675 GCA_044237595.1 Burkholderiaceae bacterium
ATCAGTGGCAGTCTGCAGCGCTCGCGCGTGATGCGAGACCACACCCACCGACCGCGCAAAAGCCAACGCACCCTGCACAGGCAAGAGCCAGCATAGCAGAAGAATGATCAGATGTCGGGCGCTGGCGTACATACATAGGACGGTAACACAGATGGGTAACAGGCACAGACAACCGTCATCCATTCAAGCTCAGGCCATTACTCCACCGAAAATTCAAATTTCTGTTTTTTGCAATCGAGGGTATTTATGTAATGAAAAGAAAAGCGCGCGCCATTTTCAGCACCAACGCGCAGACGCATTCGGTTACGGCCAACGACATCGCCCTCTTCATCTTTGACCGCCACCGAGAAGCTGCCACGGAAAGGCTGATCACCTTTATTGACCAGCACGCCGCCGATATTGTAGTCAACACAGTAAACGCGCTTGACCACAATTTCGGGGTTGTTGGTCTTCAGGGTTTCGGCATGAGCCGGCACAGCAAACAACATGCTGAGGATGACAGCAATCATGGGGTTCCGGTGCTTCATGGGACGAATCTCCTGTTGTACAAATTGTCGATCACCACAGAAATCCCGGATGACCACTAATTCAACGCATAGCGCTTCGCTGCATCTTCATTCCATTCCATGCCCAGTCCCGGACCTTGTGCAGTCACCTGACCGTCAACAATCTTGTAGGGCTGAGCGAGTATTGCTGAACCAAAATCCATGAACTCCAGCCAGTGACAGGTTGGCGTCACCGCCAGTACATGCGCACTGGCCTCAATGAATAAATGACTCGATACCGGCATCGATGCCGCGCGCGCCATACCCATCACCGACAGCCAGCCGGTAATCCCACCGATCTTCATCAAGTCCGGCATCATCATGTCGCAGGCACCGGCGCTGATGGCACGCTCGGCATCGCGCGGGAACCACCAGTTTTCACCGGTCTGTATGTTCGCATTGACCGATTCCCTAACCAGCGCGTGTCCCTGCAAATCTTCTGCAATCACCGGCTCTTCCACCCAGTGCAAATCAAACGGCTCAAGCAAGCGAATGCGTCGAATGGCTTCAATCGGTTGCAGACTCTGATTGAAGTCCACCATCAGCGCCGTCTTCGGTCCAATAATCTGACGAATTTCGCGTGTTACATGAATGTCGCGCTGTCCATCCGGATCGCCGAGCTTGATCTTGATGGCACGAAAACCCTGCGCCATCGAGTGCTCGATCGCTTTGGCGTCATGCACAGGATCCACCATGCCGTAGCTATCGTAGGCCCATACCGGCTTTACTTCACCACCCAATAATGCAACGACTGGCTTGTTGACCGATTTACCGAGCGCGTCCCAGTAGGCCATGTCCAGCGTCGAGGCGACCATGCCCAGCAAGCCCTGCATACCAAGCAAACGGTAGCGCTGCTCAAGCTGCTGCATGCGCGCAACCGGTACCACGGTTTTACCGATCAGATCCGACTTGATCTCATCAATCAGAGACAACAGCGGCCGCAGTGTGACGGGCGTGTAGCCAAACAAATAAGCACTGCCGGTTACACCCTGCTCGGTCAGCACATCGATCAGAATCAGCGGTGATACATCCACCGAGCCCGAGGCCGTTCTGACCGGTCGAGCAAGCGGTGCCACAATGGCACGAGCACGGATATCGCGAATGAGAAGGCTGTCCATGAAATTCCTGTTCAATGAGTGAATCGACCGATCAAAGCTGAATTTTAGTCGGCCGTAGCGGGATCACGAACAAGGAGGAATAAATTTCACCAATCCGAACAAACCATGCATGAAAGGCAAGCAGGCAGGTGAGCATGCAATTCACCCGGAATAGATTCACAGCTTTGTCAAAACGGGCATGACTGACAACCCAGGCCTGCATGCTAAGCTCGGCATACCTCGATCTCAAGGAGTAATACCATGGCTACTGTTCCTCTGCTGTCCTACGCCGATGCCAGCCCCGAAGCGCGTGCAGTGTTTGATGACATCAAGCGCATTCGCGGCGTCGATGATGTGAACAATTTCTGGAAGGCGCTGGCGCACTCTCCCGAATTGCTGCAAGACGTATGGTCACAGGCGCAAAGAGTGATGAAGCCAGGTGCACTGGATGCAATGACAAAGGAACTGATCTACATCGCTGTGTCAGCAGCCAACGGGTGTGAGTACTGCGTGCATTCCCACTCAGCGGCAGCGCGAGCCAAAGGCATGACGGAAGCACAGCATGCCGAACTACTGGCCGTCATAGGCATGGCCAGTCAGACCAATGCGCTGGTCAACAGCCTGCAAGTACCGGTCGACGACGCCTTCAAAAAATGAAGGCGAACGCCAACGATAAGAACCTGTCTCGGCAGGTTCTTGGGCTCAGGGATAACGTACCCAGCCTCTGGCTGGCGAGCTTTGCTCGACACGCTCGGCAGGTTTGTGATTGGGTGCAGCGGTAGAGTGATGCTCGGCGGCCACCTCAGTTTTTTCAGGCATGCCAGACGAGTGATGACTCGTGATCAGCCATTGCGAACCAATCTTGCGATACGCGAATGAGTAACGTGCCTTGACCGTCGTGCCATCAGAAAACCGGAAAGTGTAGAGCCCGGCATCGGTTGCACTGTTGCAGTCGACATCAATCACCCGATCGTCGATAGTGCCTTCAGGGCGACGTGCGAGGAAGTGGGTGAAGTAATCCTCTTTTTCTGCC
>JBIIEY010000344.1:0-2665 GCA_044237595.1 Burkholderiaceae bacterium
GTGTATCGCGCACGCGCATCATTTTTCCATGCTTGTGGATGCGCAGATTTATTTCAGAGCAGTACGAGAAGCGATTCGACGGGCAAGGCGTTGCATTTTTATTTTGTCCTGGGACATAGACAGCCGCATGTGGCTGGTGCCCGAGGGAGCGGCGGACGGCTATCCCGAGCCACTAGGAGACTTCCTGCATGCGGTTCTGGCCGAGCGTCGCGAACTGCACGCCTATGTGCTGAACTGGGACTTCACCATGCTCTACGCGATGGAGCGCGAATGGCTGCCGGCCTACCGCCTTGGCTGGCGTACGTACCCGCGTTTGCAGTTTCTGATGGATGGACGACACCCTGTCGGCGCGAGTCACCACCAGAAAGTCATTGTGATTGATGACGCGCTTGCTTTTGTCGGTGGCTTGGATTTGACTAGCGCGCGTTGGGATACACCGGCGCACTCCGCAGCAGATGTTCGGCGCCGTGACGCCGATGGCAAAGCCTATGCGCCATTTCACGACGTACAGGCTGCAGTCGATGGCGATGCTGCCCAAGCACTCGGTGTATTGTGCCGTGATCGCTGGCGGCGGGCGGGTGGCTGCGACACTGTCGACTCCATACCACCCGGTGTGAATATGTGGCCTGTTTGTCTGGACGCAGATCTGAGCGATGTGCCCGTTGCGATTTCACGCACCGTCCCCGCCTTTGACGGCATGCATGGAGTGAGCGAGATACGTCAGCTCCATCTTGATGCGATCGCATCGGCGCATGAGAGTCTTTTGTTCGAAAACCAATATTTCACTTCGGGGCTGATAGCGGACGCGCTCGCCCGACGTCTGGCCGAACCGCTTGGACCCGAAGTGCTGCTCATTTCGCCGAGTAAACAGAGCGGCTGGCTGGAGGAAGTGACCATGGGCGTGCTGCGCGCCCGCCTGCACGATCGCTTACGGCGGGCCGATGTTCACCACCATTACCGCATGATGTTCCCGCAGCTTGATGAACCGGGTGGTGGTGCTTTGAATGTTCACAGCAAAGTCTTTTTTGCAGATGATCACTTGCTCAGTATTGGCTCGGCAAATTTATCCAATCGATCCATGGCTTGCGATACCGAATGTAATCTTTCTATCGAGGCCTCAGGTAGTGAACATCAGCGCGAGCGCATTGCCGCCGGTATTGCACAGCTTCGTGCAAGGCTCCTCGCCGAACATCTGGCAGAAATACCCGAGGTTGTGCAAAAGGTTTACAGCGACCAAGGCTTGCTGAACGCCACCCTACACCTGAGTCAGAGGCCACGATGTCTGGTGGTGCTGGATCCACTGGCGGCACCGGAGCTCGATGCTCTGATACCCCAACAGTCGCTGTTTGATCCGGAGGAACTGATCGATCCTGAAACGCTGATTGCGCGCCTGGTACCCCGTGAAAGCCGTGAACCTTTGGCGCGCCGAATTGTGGGGCTGGTAATGCTGTCGCTGTTTCTGATTGCGGCTGTCATTACCCTGCGATATACGCCGTTGGAGGCGTATCTGAGCCTGCATGCCATGGTTGTGTTGGCCGGCGAGTTGCGCGAACTGGCATTGGCGCCCCTTTGGATCATGCTCGCCTTCGTCATAGGTGGGCTGCTCATGGTGCCTGTGACCTTGTTGATCGCAGCGACTGGCATCGTGTTCGGCACCTTTCCCGGTGCATGGTACGCGCTGGCGGGTTCAGTACTTTCTGCTGCGACCTGTTATCTTCTTGGTGCAATGCTGGGACGAGACACCGTGCGTCGCATGATGGGCGCGCGCATCAGACGCTTGTCGTTGCGTGTTGCCCGACGCGGTGTGATTGCCATGATTATCGTTCGTACGTTGCCACTTGCGCCTTACAGCGTGGTGAACATCGTGGCTGGTGCATCGCACATACGACAAAGCGATTTCCTGATTGGTACGGTAATTGGCATGCTGCCGGGAATTTTTCTGACCACTACGTTTGCCGAGCATCTGGTCATGGCAATCCACCAGCCCAGCCATCAGACACTGGGTATCTTGTTGATTGTCGTACTGTTGCTGGTCGCCGTGGCGATTGCCACAGCCAACATGATTCGACGTCAGCAGAACTATCGATGAGTACGTCGCTGCGCGCGCCATGGCCCCTGATGCTGGCCACCTGGAATATTCATGGTGCAGTGGGTCATGACGGTCGCTTCGATCCCTGGCGTATTGCAGAGGTACTCAAAGAAATGAATGCCGACATTATCGCCTTGCAGGAAGTACCTCTGGGCGGTCATCACTGGCCCAACGTATTGCATAGATTGGAGCGCACGATGGGACTCGTGGGTGTTGCCGGCCCCACCTTTGATGTCAGTGGTCGCCATTTCGGCAATGCCATTCTGTCGCGTTACCCAATTTTAAGCACACGCAAAATCGATATCTCTTTTGGCAGCCAAGAGCCGCGTGGCGCACTGGACGCAGACATCTATTGTCATGGCTGTCGAATGCGGGTGGTGGCAACGCATCTGGGACTGCGGGCTGCAGAACGAACTGCACAGGTGCAACGCTTGTTACGGTGTTTCGATACCGCCGAAATGCCCGTGATTTTGATGGGCGATGTGAACGAATGGTTCGTCTGGGGCAGGCCGCTCAGAGATTTGATTTCGCATTTTCAGGCAGTTCCTGCACCGGCTACATTTCCGGCCAACTGCC
>JBIIEY010000056.1:0-9281 GCA_044237595.1 Burkholderiaceae bacterium
TGTACCGACGTCGGTCCAGTCGCCACGGAAGAGCTCACCACCGATTCTCCGCTGTTCTGCGAATTCGCGCAGGATGGGTGCCAGTTTCGCCGCAGTGCCGGCAGCGACGGTGTCGAACAGCTCGGGGCGATAGACGCCGATACCCGAGAAGGTGAACCGGGGCTCGCCGTGATTGGCGATCGCGAAGCTCTCCAGCGCGAAGTCGCCCTCGGGATGATGCGGTGGATTTTTCACCATATACAGCCAGGCCAGGTCTCTGCGATCGGCCGGCAGCGGATTGCCCCAGACATCGTTTTCTTCGAGGACATCAAGGACTTTGGTGAAATCGAAATGCGGGCAAAAAATATCACCGGCAATCGCCACAAACGGTGCTTCGCCCAGCAGGTGACGTGCTTTGGCAATGCCGCCTGCGGTTTCCAGCGCGGTACCCTCGGAAGAGTAAGCGATGCTTGCGCCGAACTGACTGCCATCGCCTAAGGTGTCCTCGATCATCTGCCCCAAGTGCGCGTGATTGATCACGATCTCGTTGATGCCGGCGCGTACAAGGTTGTTGATGTGCCAAACAATCAAGGGCCGTCCGCGCACCTGCAGCAGAGGCTTGGGACAGGTATCGGTCAATGGGCGCATGCGCTCTCCGCGACCGGCAGCAAAAATCATGGCTTTCATGTTAAAAGGTAAAGCCGACGCCGGTCGTGTTTTCCTGCAGCGTATCGAGCAGTCGTATCAGTGGCGAGAATTCCTTGTAGCGATATGCAGTCTTGCGTGTGTAATCCATCACCATTGGCATATCCTTAAGGTAGCCATCCTTGCCGTCACGGTGATACAGCCGGGCAAAGATACCAAGCACCTTCAGGTGCCGCTGCAGTCCCATGAATTCGAAGTCACGATAAAACGCATCGACATCATGACTGACGGGGAGTCCCGCTCGCCGTGCGCGTTCCCAGTAGCGAATTGTCCAGTCCAGCACCAGCTCTTCATCCCATTGAATGTAAGCATCTCTGAGCAGCGAGACCAGATCGTAGGTGATGGGGCCGTAGACCGCATCCTGAAAATCCAGAATGCCCGGATTGCCCTTCTCCATCACCATCAGGTTACGGGAGTGGTAGTCGCGATGCACATACACTGGTGCTTGCGCTAGATTATTGGCCAGCAGCAGATCGAAGACACGGTTCAGGTCCGCGCTCTGCGCATCGCTCAGTGTCGCTTTCAGATGGCGTGTGACATACCAGTCGGGGAAGAGCATCAGTTCCCGGTGCAGCAGCTCACGGTCGTAGGCGGGTAGTACTCCGGCACGGCTTTGCACTTGCAGCTGAATCAGCGCATCAATGGCATCAAGGTAGAGCTTGTGTGCAGTGTCCGGGTTGAGCTGCTGAAGGTAGGTAGTCGAGCCTAGATCCGAGAGCAAGAGGAAACCCCGTTCAGTATCCTGGGCCAGAATCATTGGTACGGACACGCCGGTCGCGCTGAATAATTCGGCAACTTTTACGAAAGGCCGTACATCTTCCTGCGGTGGTGGGGCATCCATCACGATCAAACTCTGACCGCTCTGCGTATCGACGCGAAAATAACGGCGGAAGCTGGCGTCCGCTGAGGCGGGTCGCAGGCTCTCCAAGAGGGTTGCAGGTGTCTTGAGACCAGAAAGCCAATCGGCCAGCTGGACAAGCCGGGCATCGTTCAGGGAATTGTCGGGCATTTGGGGAAACTGAGGTTGAAGTGGGTAGCAGGAGTGCGGAACAGGCGATGAGTTCCCATATAATAAGGGATTCATCTCATACCGCGGTGCTCAAGCCTGCGAATTCTGCTTTCATGACCCGGCGATTGCCACTTCCCTTCGGTTTAGCCTTCAGGCGCGCGAAACTGCTTCCCTTCATGATGATGATTCTAGGGTCAGCGGCTGCGCAGGAGCCGCGACGCTTGGCAGACAATGTCGCTGATCAGGCAGCAACCGACTTGAGGGCCGAGGATGTAACGGGTCGCCCTGATCGTGAAATTCAGCTGGAGGGCAACGTCGAGATCATGCGCGGCAAAATGGCTATCGATGCTGACAATGTCAAATACAACATCATTGATGACCGGGTAGAGGCAGTAGGCAATGTGCTCGTCCAAAAGGCCGGCAGCCGGTTCGAGGGAAAAGAACTCAGACTCAAGCTGGATACCGGCGTGGGTTATATGGATAGTCTGGTGTACAAGCTGCTGCAGCGTAATGCGCAGGGCAGAGCGGATCGTATTGATTTTGAATCCGAAGACCAAGCAACCATATCGTCGGGTTACTACACCACCTGTAACGGCCCTGATCCTGACTGGTATCTGCGCACCGGCAAGCTGACGTTGGATGAAGGTGCAGGTATTGGTTATGCACGAAACGCCGTATTGGTTTTCAAGGGCGTGCCAGTGGCGGGCGCACCTCGTATTTCTTTTCCTCTGACGGACGAGCGGGTGTCGGGGTTTTTGGCGCCGACGATTGCCTCATCGACGTCCAGTGGCTTGCAAGTCACCACGCCGTATTTCTGGAACATTGCGCCTAACCGTGATGTCACCTTTTTCCCGCGTTACATCGCACAGCGCGGGCTGATGCTGGGCGCTGATGTCAGGTATCTCGAGCGTGAATTTGCGGGCGAGACGCGTTTTGAATTCATCAACGACACTAAGTTGCCTGGGGAGACGCGTTATGGTTTTTCATCCCGTCACAATCAGATACTCGCACCCGGGTTGACGCTGGCCACCGACCTCAATGCCGCATCGGACGATTATTACGCCAGAGATTTTCCCTTGAGCCATGTATGGGCTCGCCCGGGTATCAATCGTCGGCTGCTTACACAGAGTATCGCGTTTAACTATGGCGCAGCGGACTGGAACGGCGCGGTTCGTCTGATTGACTACCAAGTGCTGCAGGATCCGAATGCGCTTATCACCGTTCCGTATGCGCGACTGCCGCAGGTGAATATCAACAACTTTCACTACAGCGACAATGGTCTCGATTTGACCATGAACTCGGAGTACACGCGATTTGTCCATCCGACTTTGGTGCAGGGTGATCGTTTGGTGGTCAATCCCCGCATGACCTACAACCAATGGCAACGTCCTGGCTTCTTCATTCGTCCCAGCCTCTCTTTGCATGGCACGCTCTACAATCTGAATCAGGCGGATGCCAGTATGACAGCGCCGGCGCGTATGCTGCCAACATTCTCGCTGGATTCAGGATTGATTTTCGAGCGCGAGGCCACGTTTTTCAATCGCGAAGCGATTCAAACTTTGGAGCCGCGTGTTTTTTACACCTATACGCCTTACAAGGAACAGACGTCGGTACTCTATCCGCGATTCGATACATCCGAGGCTGATCTGAACTATGCACAGATTTTCCGGGAAAATCGATTTGTCGGTAATGATCGCATCGGTGATTCCAATCAGCTCACGCTTGCGCTCATTTCGCGTTTCCTTGAGTCCACGGGAGCAGAGCGTCTGCGTCTGGCGGTGGCTCAGCGCATCAATCTCAAGGACCCCACAGTGAGTCTGGGTATTACAGATAAGGCAGCTGCAGAAGATATCCTGTTGCTGATGTCGGGCCGCGTCACAGAGGAGCTGCGCCTGGATGCCAACCTGCAGTATGATCAGACCAATCGAGATGTCAATCGCATGAACGCGGGTGTTTTCTGGCAGGCGGGGCCGATGAAGGTGGTGAATGCCCAGTATCGTCGCGATTCGCGCAACATAACGGGCTACCCTTATACCGACTACGAACTCATCGACTTGTCAGGACAGTGGCCCATCAGCCGGCGTTGGTATGGTGTGGGGCGCGTCAATTACCTGCTGGATGACCAAAGAATGGGTCAGTCACTGCTCGGCGTCGAGTATCTCGCCGATTGCTGGATCTTCCGCGTAGTAGGTCAGCGCATACCGACAGCAGCGGGGCTGGCGACAACCCATCTCTTCATGCAGTTGGAATTCAGTGGCCTGGCGACGCTTGGCTCGAGTCCAATGAAAGCACTGCGCGGCAGTGTGCCGGGGTATCAACCCCTGCAGCAACCGCAGTAACGGAAGCAACCGCAGTAACGGCATTAACCGAATCACCTCTTTCAATTCATTTAAATCACGATGACGCTTATTCAGATTTATCGTTCGCGGACGGGCAAACGTCTCGGCACCGGCGCCTTGTTGAGTCTTGTGTTGTTAACGCTGACCAGCCCATCGTCTGCGGAGAACAAGCCAGCCAATGCTCGTCAACCCGTGCTGATCGATGCGATCGCTGTGGTTGTCAACACGGATGTCATTACTCTCAAAGAGATTGAAGAGCGTTTGCGCCTGGTCGAACAGCGGCTCAAACGCCAGAACATACAGCTGCCTGCGCGCGAGGTGCTGCAAAAGCAACTGCTCGAGCGAATGATCGTCAACCGCGCGCAGATGCAGCTAGCACGCGAAACAGGCATTCGTATCGATGATCTGCTACTGGATCGTGCGATCGCCCGTATCGCCGAGCAAAACAAGCTCACCGTGCAGGCATTTCGGGATCAGCTAGAGGGCGACGGTCTATCTTTCGCTCGCTTTCGTGAAGAGGTGCGTGAAGAAATCACCTTGCAGCGCCTTCGTGAGCGCGAAGTCGATAATAAAATTCAGATCACCGATGCCGAGATCGACAACTTCCTTGCAGCCGCAGCGGGCAATACCGAGGGCGCTCAGAGTGAAATCAACATTGCGCAGATTCTGGTACGTGTCCCCGAAAAAGCCACACCCGAGCAAATCGCCGAACGTCGCAAGCGTGCTGATCAAGCACTTGCACAATTAAGCTCGGGCGTGGAATTCGCTAAGGTCGCAGCCAGTTTTTCGGATGCGGGCGATGCACTGACTGGTGGCGAACTTGGCTGGCGCAGCGGCTCGCGTTTGCCTCAGCTTTTTCTGGATGCGACTGAAAAAACCAAAGACGGTGAAATCGCGCCATTGGTACGCAGTGCGAATGGCTTTCATATTCTTAAAGTCATTGGACGACGCAGCGCTAGCATGGTCAAAACGGGACCTGGTGCTGTCGTTCAGCAAACACTTGCGCGCCATATTTTGATCAAGGTGAATCAGATTGTCTCAGCCGGTGAAGCACGCCGTAAACTTGTTGAACTCAAGGAGCGCCTGGACAACAAGGCAGCCAAGTTCGAGGAGCTGGCACGACTGTATTCCAACGATGGCTCTGCCAGTAAAGGTGGCGATCTTGGCTGGATCTATCCCGGTGATACCGTGCCCGACTTCGAGCGTGCGATGAATTCGCTGCAGCCCGGTGAGGTCAGTGGGCCCGTCGAGTCGCCATTTGGTTATCACCTGATCGAAGTCATCGAGCGCAAATCCGAAGAAATTTCGCGAGAACGACAGCGTTTGATTGCGCGACAGGCATTGCGCGAGCAAAAACTCGAAGAGTCCTATGAAGATTGGTTGCGACAGCTGCGTGATCGTGCCTACGTCGAGTATCGTCTGGACGATATCAATCGTCCCTGACTGTCAACATCCATGTTCCGCCCCCGGATAGCGATCAGCTGCGGTGAGCCCGCCGGCGTGGGACCGGAAATCGCAGTGCGCGCAGCGGCGCAATCGACCTCGGCAGCGTGCCTGTTGATAGGGGATGCCACGCAGTTGCAATCACTGGCGAGCGCTTTGGCGCCCCAGTATCCCGTACAACGCGTGTTATCGGCCGCCAGCTGGAAAGATCAACCCGGTCAGCTCGCTATTCTTGACTGCCCACTCGCGGTAACACCCGTGCCCGGACGGCTTGATGCCCGCAATGGCAAACCGGTGCTCGATATGCTGAATACGGCGATTGCAGCGGCCATGGCAGGTGATGTGGATGCCATCGTTACTGCGCCCGTACAAAAAAGTACGATCAATGATGCCGGTATCGCTTTCACCGGCCACACGGAATATCTCGCTCAAAAAACACACACACCGCAGGTCGTGATGATGCTGGCGGGTATCAATGGCAAACAGATGCTCAGAGTTGCTCTGGCCACCACTCATCTGGCCTTAGCCGATGTGCCACGTGCGATCACGTGTGAAAGTCTGACATCAACGATGGCGATTATTCATCGTGATCTGATCACGCGCTTCGGAATCGCCAATCCTCGTATTCTAGTCACCGGACTCAATCCGCATGCCGGTGAGGACGGCTATCTGGGGCGTGAAGAGATTGATGTCATCCGGCCTGTGATCGACGAAGCCCGGTCACGCGGCTGGCAAGTGTCGGGACCTTATCCTGCCGACACGCTGTTTCAGCCACGTTATCTCGATCAGGCAGATTGCGTATTGGCGATGTATCACGATCAGGGTTTGCCGGTGCTGAAATTTGCGACCTTTGGGCAGGGCGTCAACATTACGCTGGGCTTGCCTGTCATTCGTACTTCGGTAGATCATGGCACCGCACTGGACAAGGCAGCAGCAGGTTATGGTCATGCCGATGCGAGCAGCATGGTCGAAGCCATCGCGGTTGCAGCGCAAATGGCGATGGCTCGCCAATGAAGCACATACCGCGCAAGCGTTTCGGACAGAATTTCCTCACCGATCAGAATGTTCTCTCTGAAATCATTCGTGTAATCGCGCCCGATGCCGGTGACACGATGGTGGAAATTGGACCCGGACAGGGCGCGATGACGGCCTTGTTACTGGCCCATTTGTCTCGCTTGCATGTGGTTGAACTCGATCGTGATCTGGTCGCGATACTGCAAAAAAAATTCAACCCCGACAAACTCATTATTCATTCTGGTGATGCATTGCAGTTTGATTTCGGTGCAATGCAGCCCGCGCAAGGTAAGCTGCGTATTATCGGTAATCTTCCCTATAACATTTCCAGTCCTTTGCTTTTTCATCTGGCGCAGTATGCGCAGCAGGTTGAGGACCAGCATTTCATGCTGCAGAAAGAAGTCGTGCAGCGCATGGTGGCACCGCCTGGTGGCAAGGACTACGGACGTTTGTCCGTGATGCTGCAATGGCGCTATAAAATGGAGATGCTGTTCATCGTACCGCCCACAGCATTTGATCCGCCACCCAAAGTTGATTCAGCGATTGTTCGCATGCGGCCGATTGCTTCGCCTCTGGCGTGCGAACAGGCGCGGCTGGAACAGGTGGTGACGCAGGCTTTTTCTCAGCGACGCAAAGTGATACGTAATAGTCTGGGTGGGCTCTTTACGGAACAGCAGCTCATCGCTGCCGGCATCGATCCTCAGGCGCGTCCCGAGACTATATCGCTGGAGCAGTATGTGGCGCTGACGCATCTGCTTGATGCGCGCTAAGCAGCTTCGACTGGGGTAAGGCGTGCATTATCCAACAGCTGATTTACGCAATATAAAAATGCGAAGCAGCTAAGATGATTATCCATAAATGATCGCTGACTCAGAACGCCGGCAAGCTCGTCAGCTCATGGCTCTGCAATGTCTTGCGCGCTGCTTCAAATTCAGGCAGTAGTGATTGCACAGTCGCCCAGAACTGTGGACCATGATTCATTTCACGCAAGTGAGATAGTTCGTGAGCCACCACATAATCAATATTGGGCAGTGCGAAATGCATAAGCCGCCAGTTCAATCGTATGCGCCCATCGGCAGTACACGAGCCCCATTGCGTACTCGCCGATGACAGTGCAAAGCCCTGGAATGTTACGCCGAGTTTGGATGCGTAGATATCTAGTCGTTCTGCAAAGACGCGTTTCGCTTCAGCTTGCAGCCAGCCCTGAACGCGGTCTTTCAATTGTTGTTCCGTCGCTGACGCCGGCAGGCTGACATGCAGCTCCCGAGTTTGTTCGTCAAAGCGTATGCCGGTATTCGCTGCATCGGCGATACGTACCACGATGTCGGCACCCAGGTAGGGAAGGCGGGCGCCATCACGCCATTCCATCGGCGGTTGCAAACGTCTAACGGAGCGTTCACGCTGTTCATTGATTTTTTTGAAAATCCACGCGCGTTTTTCCGTGATGGTCAATTCGATCTCGGCTACCGTTACCCAGCGCGGTGCTGTCACGCGCAACCCTTCGTCATCAATTAGAAAGCCAATCGTGCGCCGCTTTGAACGCAGTAGCCGGTAATCCAGCGTATGGTCATCAAGCCTCAGCCGCCGGTGGCCCGCAGGGAGGGGTGGTTCAGGGACGGTAGAGCGCGGCGGCTCAGGATCAACTTTGGTACCCGGCAGCAGATCAAGCAGCGAGAGCTGATTGGGATCGGCAAATTTTTGGCGAAGGTACTGCTTGAGTGACATAGCCGGTTATGATCAAGTGTAGATTGACGTTGAGGCGCTCATGCCTGATGTACTGCGGAGTTTGCAGGTGTTTGGACTGCGTAGGCTGCAGGCGCAATCACGCGCATTTCCGATTCTATCCAATTTTCCACTTGTGCCATGAGCTCCGCAGAAGAAAGTCCTTCAGGCGATATCGGCTTACCTATGGAGACGGTGATCAGTCCAGGTTTTTTTATAAAGGCATTGCGCGGCCAACGGTCGCCTGAATTCATGGCGATTGGCACCACCGGCGTTTTGGTACCTATGGCGAGAATTGCACCACCCGCCTTGTATTTACCCTGCTGTCCTGCTGGTGTGCGCGTACCTTCGGGGAACATAATCACCCACTGACCATCATCCAGTCTGCGCCTACCAGTTTGTATGACTTGCGACATCGCATCGCGTCCTTTGCTGCGATCAATCGCAATCATGCGCATCATCCCTAGCCCCCAGCCAAAGAAGGGTATGTACAACAATTCTTTTTTGAAAACGAAGATCAGTGGCCTTGGCATCAGCCAGCAGTAAAAAATAGTCTCCCAGGCGGACTGATGCTTGGAGAGCAAAATTACGGGTGCATCCGGCAGATTTTCCATACCTTTGATTTCCCATCGTATGCCACATACCGCGCGAGCTGCCAAAGTGACGAAGACGTTCCAGCGGGTGATCATGTAGTAGCGTTGCCGATAAGGCAGCAGAAAAAATCCGAAGCAGGCGATCGCCCAGACCACCGTCGCAATGACGATCAGTAGCATGAACAGGCTGGAGCGAAGAAACAGGATGGGGTGGGACATGCGAGCTCCGCAGACGATGAATACACGCCGTCTGAATGATGTTATTTGTTTTTTTCTTTCAGCAGCGCAGAACGTGCCAGGTCGACAGTCTCATCGACTAGCTGATCGGTCTGTAGCAGTTTGTCTGCGACAGCAGCCAGACTGTCCAGCACGATCGTGCCCGGTGGTAGTCCACCCTTGTCGATAGTAAGCTTGCCTTTACCGGTGCGCACCAGATAAGGCGTACACCCTACCTCGAATGCAGCTTGCAGATCGCGC
>JBIIEY010000345.1:0-2661 GCA_044237595.1 Burkholderiaceae bacterium
TTGTCAGTCGTGGGTCTCTTGCAATATATCGGCCCGAGTATCCAGATGATGCTGGGGGTGTGGCTGTATCACGAGGCTTTTGGGATTAACCGGCAGATAGGCTTTGCGCTGATCTGGACCGCGCTGGCTTTGTATTCGGTCGAGGCGCTATGGCGGGCATGGCGACCGGCAGCGGCCAATCCCTCCAGCGACTGACGTGTTGAATGCCGCTGCAGCAGCCGCAGCAAAAAGCGCTGGCGGCTCACTCATCCAAATCACGTAAACAAACAACAAGCCATAAATCACCGCGCACGCTGTACCCGCTTGCCGGCTTACGTTATCCTCGCGCTTTGCCGTTTACCGGTCTTTTCGGATCCTTTTTCCCTTCGTTCGCCATGGCCAATTACGTTTACACAATGAACCGCGTGGGCAAGATCGTCCCGCCCAAGCGTCAGATTCTCAAAGATATCTCACTGTCTTTTTTTCCCGGCGCCAAAATCGGCGTACTGGGCCTGAACGGCTCGGGCAAATCCACGCTCCTGAAGATCATGGCCGGTATCGACAAGGATATCGAGGGCGAAGCCATCCCCATGCCGAACCTGAAGATCGGTTATCTGCCGCAGGAACCGCAGCTCGACCCGACCATGACAGTGCGTCAGGAAGTCGAAAGCGGACTGGGCGAAGCCTTCGAGGCGCGCGCCAAGCTTGATGCGGTCTACGCCGCCTACGCTGAAGAAAATGCCGACTTTGATGCGCTGGCCACCGAGCAAGCGAGGCTTGAAGCCATCATCTCGGCCAGCGATGGCGGCAATCTGGATCTGCAACTTGAAGTCGCCGCCGATGCGTTGCGCCTCCCGCCATGGGATGCCAGCATTGCAGTGCTGTCCGGTGGCGAGAAGCGGCGCGTGGCATTGTGCAAACTACTGCTGTCCAAGCCCGACATGCTGCTGCTCGATGAGCCCACCAACCATCTTGATGCCGAATCCGTCGACTGGCTGGAGCAATTTCTGCAGCGCTTTCCCGGCACCGTGGTCGGCATTACCCATGATCGCTACTTCCTCGACAACGCTGCCGAGTGGATACTCGAACTCGACCGTGGTCACGGTATTCCGTGGAAAGGCAATTACAGCTCCTGGTTGGAACAAAAGCAGGACAGACTCAAACAAGAAGAAGCCTCTGAATCAGCTCGCCAGAAAGCGCTGCAAAAAGAACTGGAATGGGTGCGCCAGAATCCGAAAGGCCGGCAAGCCAAGAGCAAGGCGCGTATCGCCCGCTTCAATGAGATGTCCGAACACGAATACCAGAAGCGCAATGAAACACAGGAAATCTTCATTCCCGTGGCCGAACGACTGGGCAATGAAGTCATCGAATTCAACAATGTCAGCAAAGGCTATGGTGATCGTTTGCTGATCGACAATTTGTCGTTCCGCATTCCACCCGGCGCTATTGTCGGCATCATCGGCCCCAACGGCGCGGGCAAATCGACGCTGTTCCGCATGCTGGCCGGCAAAGAGCAACCAGACAGTGGCGAAATCACCATCGGCTCGACCGTCCGGCTGTCGCTGGTGGACCAGTCGCGCGATATTCTCAACGATAAGAAAACCGTCTTTGATGATGTCTCGGAAGGCGCCGATATCCTGACCGTAGGCCGCTTTGAAATGTCATCGCGCGCCTATCTGGGTCGTTTCAATTTCAAAGGCGGCGATCAGCAAAAACTGGTGGGCAATCTATCGGGTGGCGAGCGCGGCCGTCTGCACATGGCCAAGACCTTACTCATGGGCGGCAACGTCCTGATGCTGGATGAACCCTCCAACGATCTTGATATCGAAACCCTGCGCGCGCTGGAAGACGCCTTGCTCGAATTCGCCGGCAGCGTACTGGTGATCTCTCACGACCGCTGGTTCCTTGACCGTATCGCTACCCACATCCTGGCGTTCGAAGGCAATTCGCAAGTGACTTTCTTCGACGGGAATTATCAAGAATACGAAGCGGACAAGAAAAAGCGCCTCGGTGAAGAAGGCGCCAAGCCAAAACGCATTCGTTACAAGCCGCTGCGTACCTGATTTATTGGCCGGGGTCGGTCGACGTCGTCGACTGACCACCGACCTTGCTCCGCGTCGCAACAGCGCCATGTCGAATCAATACCTCTGCTACAGTTAAAAAGCCTTTCTTAATGACGTTGTCGATTGTGCTGCGCTCACAATAAATACCAGCCAGCTGTTCCTCGGCAAAACCAAACTCAAGCAAAGTACGCGTCACGGCTGCTTGATTTTTGAAGGCAGCAAGCATCAGCGCATTTAATCCACCGTAGTTCCTTTGTTTCACCAGCGCTTGCCCATAGTCAGATGCCAACAGAACTCTGACCACGCCGTCACGGCCTCTTTGTGCCGCAACCATCAGCGCATTAAATCCATTCTTACCTTGTAACAGCTCAACAGCATAGGGCGACGCCAGCAAAATACTGACTACTGATTCATGGCCATTATTAGCCGCGGCTAACATCGCATTTACTTGCTTGTCTGGGCTGCTTTGGATCAGCTCTGAGGCATGCGGCGATGCGAGCAAAATACTGACCACGCCAGCATGCCCGTACCAAGCCGCAATCGCTAGCGCATTGAATCCTTTCTTGATCCTGCCTTGTGCCAGTGCTGCAACATAAGGTGAATCCAGTAAAATTTTGAT
>JBIIEY010000346.1:0-2648 GCA_044237595.1 Burkholderiaceae bacterium
CGCATGGACGCATGCAGCGCCGCATCGGCCGGCGCCAACGTATTGTTGTCTTCGATGAAGTCACCCAAATGCGAATCATCATCATCACCGATCGGCGTTTCCATGGAGATCGGCTCTTTGGCGATCTTCATGATCTTGCGGATCTTGTCTTCAGGCATCTCCATCTTGATGGCCAGTGTTGCCGGATCCGGCTCAGCGCCAGTTTCCTGCAAGATCTGCCGCGAGATGCGGTTCATCTTGTTGATGGTCTCGATCATGTGGACAGGAATACGAATTGTCCGCGCCTGATCGGCGATCGAGCGAGTGATGGCCTGACGAATCCACCAGGTTGCATAGGTCGAGAATTTATAACCGCGACGATATTCGAATTTATCGACCGCCTTCATCAAACCAATATTACCTTCTTGAATCAGATCAAGGAATTGCAAACCACGATTGGTGTATTTCTTCGCAATCGAAATCACCAGACGAAGGTTGGCCTCGGTCATTTCCCGCTTGGCCTTGCGAGCACGCGTTTCACCCGCCGACATCTTCTTGTTGATTTCACGCAGATCAGGCAAAGGCAAGACGACACGCGACTGGAGATCGAGCAATTTTTGCTGCAACTCTTTGATCGCAGGCACATTACGCGCGAGCATGACGCTGTACGCATGATTGCCGTTGACTTCACCATCCACCCACTTGAGGTTGGTCTCGTTACCAGGGAAAACTTTGATGAAGTGCGAGCGTGGCATGCCACATTTATTGACCGACAGATCCAGAATCTGACGCTCAATCTGACGCACTTCGTCCACCTGACCACGCAGTGTATCGCAGAGCTTCTCGACTACCTTGGCAGTGAAACGAATGCCCATCAGCTCATTGGTAATCGCTTCCTGTGATTTCACATACTGCTTGGAGTTGTAGCCTTCTTTCTCGTACGACTTGCGCATCTTGTCGAACTGGGTTGAGATAGCCTCGAACTTTGCCAGCGAATCGCGCTTCAGTTGTTCAAGCTGCTCTGCGGAGAAGCCTGCAGCGCCGCCATTGGCATTACCTTCTTCCTCTTCGCCCTCTTCCTCTTCATCCTCGTCGCCCTCCTCGTCATCGTCGTCGGCAGCGGCGCCTTTGATCGGTGCGGGAGGTATCGGCGCATCATCAGGTGCATTCGGATCCACCAGACCATCAACGACTTCGTCGATTTTGGCCTCGTCCTTGGAAATACGGTCTGCCATGGCCAGAATTTCGGAGATCGTCATGGGGCAGGCAGAAATCGCCTGAATCATGTCTTTCAGACCGCCTTCGATACGCTTGGCGATTTCAATTTCGCCCTCACGCGTGAGCAGCTCGACCGAACCCATTTCGCGCATATACATACGCACAGGATCGGTAGTGCGACCAAAGTCGGAATCCACAGTCTGCAGTGCTGCTTCAGCAGCGGCATCGGCATCGTCATCATTCGCGACGGTGGCGACATTATCCGATAAGAGCAAGGCCTCGGCATCCGGTGCGTGCTCATAGACCGCGATACCCATATCATTGAAGGTACTGATGATGCCTTCGATGGCTTCGGGATCAACAATGTTTTCCGGCAGGTGATCGTTGATTTCGGCGTGCGTCAGGAAACCACGATCCTTGCCAAGCTTGATCAGGGTCTTGAGCTTCTGACGGCGACGCTCGATTTCTTCTTCAGTCGCCTCGGAATCAGCAGAGAATGCGTCTTTGAGGAACTGCTTTTCCTTTGCCTTGCGGTCACGCGCACGCGCCTTGTCGGCCGCTTTGAGTTCCGCACGTTCAACGGCATTGAGCGCTGCGATTTCTTCGTTCTCAGGCTGGAAATCACGCGGCTTGCGACCGCGGCGACCCGGCACCTTGATGCCTGGCAGGATGTAGCCAGAGGTATCAATGGCTGCCAGCGTGGCCGCATCGGTCGTTTGCTTGACCGACATAATTTGGTGATCGGTCTTTGCTACTTCTTTAGGCTCGACTGCCGCTTTTTTGGCTACGACTTTTGCTTCAGGTTTCTGATTCGTCACAACAGCTTTCTTTGCAGGTGCTTTGGGCGTGACGGCGGGTTTGGCTACAGCCTTGGACGCCGACTTCGCCCCGGTTTTGCTGGGAACGGCAGCGGCCTTTACAGGCTTCTTGGGTGCCGGCTTGACAGGAGGCTTGCCGGCTTTTGAGACAGCTTTAGGGGCTGGTTTGTTCGCGGTCTTTTTTGCAGCGACCAGTTTCGGATTGACCGCTGGCTTGACTGCTGGCTTGACTGCGGCCTTTGATGCCACCTTGGCCGCTGGCTTTTGCGCAGATTTGGATGCTGGCTTGGCCGCTGGTTTGGCGGCCGGTTTGGCAGGTGCCTTGCGGGCCACGGTCTTCGCTGCGGACTTCACCGGCTTGCTGGCCACGGCAGTTGCCGTGCGCTTTTTGGCAGGCTGAGCAGCCTTTGATTTGGTTGCAGAAGTTTTAACGGGTTTTTTATTTGTCGCCATGGGTCTATCCACCATTGGGAACTGCCGATGCTGCAATGGGAACTGGAGCGCGGTCTGGGCCGATTATTTCGGCCGGCTGGCAGTGCGGTCGCATTTCGCGCCGGCTGGTTCTGCACAATGGGTAGCCGCGGGTCCAGCAAGGTAAAAACTGCTGTATGCGTAAGCAAAATTCAAAAACGC
>JBIIEY010000347.1:0-2647 GCA_044237595.1 Burkholderiaceae bacterium
ATCAGCCTCCACCAATCGCCCGCACAACATCTACCTTGTCACCACCCGCAAATCGATACTCACGCCATTTGGCGCGCGGTATCACTTCACGATTAACGGCAATAGCCAGCGCCTGATTCGTCAGCGACAAGGCATCAATCAAATCTTGGACGCTGTCACAATCACTAAGCGTTCGCACCTCGCCATTAAGCTCAATGGAGATAGTCGCCGTCATGATCACTGCTTGCGATATAACTCGGCACCGGACTTCACAAACTCCACTGCCTTGACTTCCATACCCTGCTTGAGTGCCGCGATTTCTGTGATGCCTTCTTTGGCGGCATAGTCGCGTACTTCCTGCGTGATTTTCATCGAGCAGAAATGCGGTCCGCACATTGAGCAGAAGTGAGCAACCTTCGCGGAATCCTTGGGCAGGGTTTCATCGTGAAACTCTTTGGCCTTGTCGGGATCCAGACCCAGATTGAACTGGTCTTCCCAGCGGAATTCAAAACGTGCTTTCGATAAGGCGTTATCGCGTATCTGCGCACCGGGATGTCCCTTGGCCAAGTCTGCTGCATGCGCGGCAATCTTGTAGGTGATGATGCCATCCTTCACATCTACCTTATTGGGCAAGCCGAGATGCTCTTTCGGTGTGACGTAACAGAGCATGGCCGTGCCATACCAGCCAATTTGCGCCGCGCCTATACCTGAGGTGATGTGATCGTAGCCCGGCGCAATATCGGTCGTGAGTGGGCCGAGCGTATAGAACGGCGCCTCGTGGCACTGCTCGAGTTGCAGATCCATGTTTTCTTTGATCATCTGCATTGGTACATGGCCGGGGCCTTCGATCATGACCTGCACGTCGTGCTTCCAGGCGATTTGCGTGAGCTCACCCAAGGTTTTCAATTCACCGAGCTGTGCTTCATCATTAGCGTCATAGATGGAACCGGGACGCAAGCCATCGCCCAACGAGAAAGCAACGTCATAAGCTTTCATGATTTCGCAGATGTCTTCGAAATGCTCATACAGGAACGACTCTTTGTGATGCGCAAGGCACCACTTCGCCATGATGGAGCCTCCGCGCGACACAATACCGGTCATGCGCTTGGCCGTCAGCGGTACATAACGCAGCAACACGCCGGCGTGAATCGTGAAGTAATCCACGCCCTGCTCTGCCTGCTCGATCAGCGTATCGCGGAAAATTTCCCAGGTCAGATCTTCAGCCTTGCCGTTTACTTTTTCCAGCGCCTGATAGATAGGCACGGTACCAATGGGTACCGGTGAATTGCGAATGATCCACTCGCGTGTTTCATGAATATGCTTGCCGGTGGAGAGATCCATGACGGTGTCACCGCCCCAGCGGATAGACCAAGTCATTTTTTCGACTTCTTCGCCGATGGATGAAGTCACCGCAGAGTTGCCGATGTTGGCATTGATCTTCACCAGGAAATTTCGACCGATGATCATCGGCTCGCTTTCGGGGTGATTGATATTGTTTGGGATGATCGCGCGACCACGAGCAATTTCGCTGCGTACGAATTCCGGCGTGATTTCTGCAGGTATCGCTGCGCCATACGACTGACCGGGATGCTGGCGACCCATCAACTCAGCCAGCTTCGCGCCATTGGGGCCCGAGGTCTTCAGGCTCTCGATATATTCCTTGTGACGCAGATTTTCGCGAATGGCGATGTACTCCATCTCCGGCGTGATGATGCCCTGACGCGCGTAATGCATCTGCGTGACGTTCTTGCCGGCTATGGCACGACGCGGTTTGCGATGCAAATTAAAACGCAACTCGGCGAGCTTAGGGTCGTTCAGACGCTCGGTACCATAGAGTGAAGTCGGGCCGGGCAACTCTTCGGTGTCATTGCGCTCGGCAATCCAGGGCGCGCGCAATGCTGCCAGACCGGAACGGATGTCGATCTTTACGCTGGGGTCAGTGTAAGGACCAGAGGTATCGTAGACGTAGACGGGTGGATTTTTCTCGGCACCAAACGATGCCGGTGTGTCACTCTGGCTGATTTCGCGCATTGGTACGCGGATATCGGGGCGCGAGCCTGAGACATAAATCTTGCGCGAGTTCGGCAGCGGCTGGATCGCGGCTTCGTCCACCGTGGCGGTGGCGGCGAGGAACTGCGGATTGGCGTTCATGTGCTTCCTTTGCTTGTCAATTTGCGAAGGAAACGCTCAGAGAAGCAGGATGCTCATCTGTCGCTTTCCTACGCTGGCATTATCCAGATCAGGTTCGAGGGTATGTCTCACCTGCCGGACATTCGTTGGCAGGACCCCTAGCGTTGGCTGCCGTGGGAAGCAGCGGAACAGATTATAGCGCCTCGCGAAGATCAGGGCTTGATCCGCATACAAAATCCTTTTCCAATGTAGCTGCTTAGAACCTGTCTAAATGGCACTCTGAATCGCCCCGGAATTCGTGGAGGAGTTGGTTTAAGGTGAGTACATCGGATCAGCGGGGCAAACCAGTTACAGCGGCCTTTGAGAAGATTGCTGACTACCTGCAGACTTATGACCATGACGTTAAGGTGCTGACGCTTACACCTTGATGGATTAAGTACGCCACCAATAAGCGTATCGGCAGCCAAATGGGTTAGCTTGAATACACCTCCCAAAGGTTATTTACACATCCCCGCCAAACAAGTCCCGACTGTAGACC
>JBIIEY010000057.1:0-9174 GCA_044237595.1 Burkholderiaceae bacterium
AATATTTTGCTTCGAGCGAATAACCGATCGAGGCCAAATGGGTTTGTCTGGGTAACTGGTAACTTGTCGACAGACACCATTTTATTCACCAGCGTTGAAATCGCATCAAACGCCGCTTGACCGTTAACAGATAAGTTGGATTTAAGCGAAGACTTTTCATTTTCATTCATCTGACACCAGCCAGATATAAAATTCAAAATCGCTCGCTGTTCATTTGTAGAACCGCTCGTTTTTATGGCTGTTGGGTCTACAGAAGCGCCCACAAATTTCTGAAAGCTCATCAGGTCTTGTACCTCGCCGGGTACCGAATATTTTCCTAGTAGTGACAGATCCTCCGAAGATAACTGGATAAAAGCCACAAGCCCTGGTGTACTTTGTAGTCGGTATTGATCAAAACGATTTTTCGATGCACTACTGCCGGCATGAATATTTTTCGTATCGGCCACTTTTTTAAAGTTATCAATGGCTTCGTCAAATTTGCGGAGTTTGTTGAGCTTGATAGATTCGCCCTTGCGAATACCTAAAGATGCCATTACCTGATCGCCTTGGATGTTAGAGAACAGGGTGTGCACTGCCAGCGCGATCGTGTCAAACGCCAACTCTTTTTCTCGTTTTAATTTTTGGGGTGCAACGAAATTCAAAATTTTTTTGGATACAGCGCTTCGTTCAAACAGTTTTGTTGACTCAGTGCCGTCGGATAAGGTGATGGTTTTCGCAGAGAAGGCCGCCGTTCCAGACGTTTGCGCAAACTTTGAATGGCTTATCTGATTCAAAATTTCGCTTGCGTTGGCGGGGGTCATGGCAGGCGTAATGGGTCTCATGTTGTCAAACGCAATATTGCTGAGGAAAATGACTAAGTGCGCAGACGCTGATGAACAGTTCACCGGTCAACAATGATCAAAATCAATATGGGGTCATTTCGATAGCGGTGATTGACGTTTAGCCATTCAAGACGGCACCCCTTCAAAAACAATAAAATGTCGCAAATGATCCTGATTAATGCCAAATTCCTTTAATTGCAACGATAAATCCACTCTCCGTCAGCCACCTCACCTGCGCCCATGCCTCATATCCTCAGCATTAACACGGGCATCGTTCAACCCTTGTTTGTAAATACCGAAGCGAATACGCAATCGGTCATGTCAGCCATCCGCAAAGTACCCTTATCAGGGCCAGTCATGGTGAACCGGCTGGGCATTACCGGCGATGAGCGTGCGGACATGAGCGTGCATGGCGGTTTGGACAAGGCGGTTTATTTATATCCGCATGAACACTATGCGTTTTGGGTGACTGCGCGCGAGCGCGTCCTGCACAAAAAAACCCCTTTGCCATTCGGCACCATGGGTGAAAATTTAACCACGGAAGGTTTACTCGAAACCGAGCTTTGGATTGGCGATAGATTGGAAATAGGCGAGTTGTTACTGGAAGTGACCGAGCCGCGCGCGCCCTGCTTTAAATTCGCGGCGCGTATGGGATATCCACAGGCCATCAAGCACATGTTGCAATCCGGCTTTACTGGCGTTTATCTCAAAGTAATCACGCCTGCCGAGCTGGATGCTGGCCAGACTATTTGGATTCAGCCGGGACCGCGTGAAGTCAGCATTGCCGACATCAACCGTCAGCGTCTGAAGGGGCGTCAGCGGGACTTGTTCCCGTAATGCGGGCCGCCGGCGTCACGCGCGGCACACTGCTCCACAATCGCCCCCACCCCGGCGGCCAGGGCAGCGCCCGTCCGTTGTACGGCGCAACATTGGCACGCAGCGGTACAACCGGCAATTGTGCCGGCTGTGGACCGGCGCTCTGATCCCATCCCAATGAAAAAGTGTAATTCGGCAAAAGCGCATCGCAGACATCGGCGAACCATTGGGTATGGTCTTCGTCGCGACCCAGTGCCCGCGCCAGACCTTGCGGGTCGAACTTCGCCAGCGCTGACAGAAGCTCATGCGTCGACGCGCCCGGTGCATCGCCCCAGCCCAGCACTGGATTCAAGTTGTATTCGGCGCCAGACCCGTACCAGCCTTCACGCCAGCTGCGTTGCACCCAATGGCGCGGGCCCGTGAATAAGTGCCAGCGCCAGTGCAGCCCGGAAGGCTTGGGCCAGCTGTACAGGTAAAGTCGTTGATAGCCCGCCTTGTGCAGTTCATGCATCATCTGCATCAAGCGACCGTGGGGCATGCGATCCGGCGGCGTGTGGCGAAAACGTATGGGTTCGCCATCGGCATGGTGGACCTGATCGCAGGAGAGATTCAAATCCAACGTTCGTCCTTCGCCCCCGAAACGCGCGGAGATCCACCCAGTCATGAGATTGACGGAGGTAATCACGCCATAACCGCGATAGCGATGAAAAATGACGGTGCCAGGTGCAACAGGTTTCATCGTTCGACACAACGAAAAGAATCGGAACATATGCCAGTGTAGCGGTAAGCATGCTCTTAATCAGAATTTTTACCTCTTCAAGTCATAAACAAATCGGCACCTTCTTTCAAACCAGCGTACTGACGGCAGCGTAATTCCGATAGAGCCGTCCTGTGTATTGCCGACATGCGCCCAAAATTTTTGCAAGCGGCACGTACAAAGAAACCAAGTAGGCGAATGCGATTATGACAATAAAACATTGGATTTCATGTTGATCGCCGCCTTACCATGCAAGTCCATCTTGTCTCGGATGGCGAGCAGTCAGGTCGTTCCTCGCCTTGGCTGTTCAGCACTTTCGGAGTGAGTCCCCAACGGACTCACTCTTTTTTTTGGGCGCGAGTCCAGTCATGCAAAATTCGGACTTCGGGCTATCATCTGAAAGTTTTCTTCAGAATTAATAGCCATGAATCTGCGCATCATCACAACAGGCGGTACCTTCGACAAACATTACGACCCACTCACAGGCAACCTGATTTTCAGGGACAGCGTTTTGCCCGAAGCACTCGACCGCGCGCGACTGACTTTGCCAGTGACCTTCGAACCCTTGCTCGCATTAGATTCACTTGATATGCAAGACAGCCACCGTCAGCAAATACGCGAGGCCTGTGCGCGTTCCGTCGAAGAGCGCATCATCATCGTCCATGGCACGGATACCATGCCCGAAACCGCACAAGTACTCGGCCATGCGGCGCTGAAAAAAACCATCGTCTTGACTGGTGCGATGGTGCCTTATCAAATCGCCCAATCCGATGCCTTGTTTAATCTCGGCTTTGCGTGTGCAGCAGCCAGCCTCGCAGCAGTCGGTGTTTACATCGCGATGAATGGACAACTTTTTCTGTGGGACGACGTGATGAAAAACCGTGACCACGGTATTTTCCAACCATTGCGCTGAAACAGCGCTTACGACCACAGAGCAATTCCCGCATGGTCTCCGTGGCCAGCGTCGCTATCGAAAACATAGCGGCACATGATGCAATCACAAGCATTTACTTTTCGATCTTGGCCGTTGAAAGCGTGTGCGTCTGTGATGTCGCTTGCTGACACGGCTTGCCGCGGCAACTCTTTGCCAAGGTTTTGCGCTCACTAGTTTTTAAAATCGTGCATAATTTCCCGATCTAAAAATCCTTTACAAAGATATCCGGGACACCATGAATAACAAACACTGGACGTTTGGCGTCTTGCTGGTGAGCGCTATTGCTTCAGCTTGTGCTGGCACCACCCCTGAATTTCCGCTTCAGCCTTTGGCTGACAAACCCGGATCTATCGCTATCAAGGGACATCGTGGCAAGGTGTTTTATGTGCCATCGACACGTGCCACGATCAAGTGGGGCTATTTGTCGAATGCGGCGGATGCACCGGTGCTCACGGTTCCCTCGGGCGCTACGGTGATTTTCGATACCTTGTCGCACGAGGGATTGCTGGAAGATCAGGGGCGCAACCCTCTGCAGTACTTTGCATCAAAAGGCATACCGGCGAATCAGGTGCTGAAAGACGCGGTTGCAATTACTCAATCCGATTTGCCGCATGACTTTGCAAAGGACGGGCCGCACATCATTACCGGACCGGTCGCTGTTGATGGTGCCGAACCCGGCGATGTTTTGAAGGTCGATATCTTGTCGGTGGTGCCGCGTGTTGCCTATGGCGTGATTTCCAATCGTCATGGCAAGGGTGCGCTTGCGGGCGAATTTCCTGAAGGCCCCAAACCGGAACCCGATGCGAACGCACAAGCGCCGGAAAAATTTCATAACGTCTCGGTTTTTACGCCCATTCGGCGTAATCGTTCCGGGCAATGGGAAGGTGTGATGAAGAACCGGCAGGGTGAGACGATCACTTTTCCAGCAGCGCCCTTCATGGGTGTGATGGGCGTGGCTGCGGCTACAGATCAGCCCGTACATTCCGTCCCACCGGGCGCGTATGGCGGTAATATCGATGTGAAAGATTTGGGTGCTGGCACGACGATTTATCTACCGGTGTTTGTGCCGGGTGCGAATTTTTATACGGGCGATCCGCATATGGCACAGGCGAACGGCGAGGTGGCACTCACCGCACTGGAGCATTCGATGCGCGCCACGTTTCGTTTCACCTTATTGAAAAAAGGTGATCGGCGCATTCCCGCCGCTGCGGGCACACTGGAAAAGCCTCTGGGTGAAACGCCGCATTACTGGATTGCGATTGGATTGAATCCGGATCTGGATGATGCGATGAAAGACGCGGTCAGGGAAGCGATTCGCTTTTTGTCAGAGGTCATGGGCATGGATCGCGCCATCGCGTATGCCTATCTGTCGGCAGCGACGGATTTCAATGTGTCTCAGGTGGTTGATCGCACCAAAGGTATTCATGCGCTGATACGCAAATCGGATTTCAGGCGAGTGAAGTCGTCGTTGAAGCAGTAAATGCACCAAGCGTAGTTGTAACTGATACCGATGTTTAGTGGATAAACGATGAGGTGCCATGTGCTCGAACTACACCCCTCCCAAATCAGATGGAATGCGTCGGCATTTTGGTGTTCAGAACGTTTCAGAAGATTACAAAGCTGAGACTTATCCCGGCTATCTCGCACCGATCGTGCGAATTGCCGATGATGGATCGGGCGAGTTGGAATGCGTGAACGCTTGCTTTGGCATGGTGCCGCATTGGGCGGAACTGACGCTTGCTCGGCATACCTACAACGCGCGTAGCGAGACAGTCGCCAGTAAACCGTCGTTTCGCCATGCTTTTGCCAAACGACAGTGGTGCATCATCCCAGCCGAATCATTTTTCGAGCCTAGTTATGAGAGTGGTCGGGCGGTGCGATGGAAAATTGCACGCGACGATGGAGCATTGTTGGGCATCGCCGGTTTGTGGGAATGGCGACCAACGGGCGGGCCGGATGATTTGCCGCTGCTGTCGTTTACGATGCTCACTATCAATGCCGACAATCATCCTCTAATGCGGCGCTTTCATCGACCCGAGGATGAGAAGCGTATGCCCGTGTTGCTCGACCCGCCGCAGTATGCCGCCTGGCTGCAATCTACTGGGGAACAGGTTCCTGATTTTTGGCGTGCATATCCCGCACAACACCTGATATCGGAGGCAGCGCCACGCATGTCATCGCGCACGCTGGCGCCCACACCGAAGCTAGCTCGACAACCGGCGCATTCGCCATCGCTTTGGGAGGAGGAATAGGACCCTCTGCAAACAAAGATGGCATAACGGAATCCACATTACTTTAGTGGCTGTTTGAAATTCTTTGCGTGGCCGGAGTTCGACCCTGTAATGCCGGACTTACCGCAGGTACGTCTGACTATATTCAATTCCAGGAAAGCCGTGAGTGCGGCGGCCGCTTACTTTCCTATACAAAAACGGCTGAAAATCACGCCCAGCAAATCATCTGAAGTAAAAGCGCCGGTGATGCTGTTCAGTCGCTCCTGAGTCAGTCGCAGTTCTTCGGCGAACAGATCCAGCGCGCTATCGCGTTGCGCCGCGAGCTCCGCAGCAGTTTGTAAATGGGCTTGCGCAGCACGCAAGGCAATCAAGTGGCGTTCGCGTGCCAGATAAATCGATTCGCCGGTTTGCTGCCAGCCTGCGATCCGTAGCAATTCCTTACGCAGCAAATCCATGCCTGTACGTTCTGCAGCCGATAGATAAATATGCGCACCATCGTCTTGCTGATCAATGGCGGCCTTGTGTCCGGAGAGATCAATCTTGTTCCAGATGCGTAGCAGAGGAATCTGATCAGGCAGCCGCGCGACGATCTCTTCATCGCCGCGTGTCGGTCCCCGGCTAGCATCAAGGATGTGCAAAATCACATCGGCCTGCTCCACCGCGCTCCAGGTGCGCGAGATACCGATGCGTTCGACCTCGCCGTCAGCATCGGCTTCATCGCGTATGCCGGCAGTGTCGATGATATTGATCGGTATGCCCTCGACATGAATCGTTTCGGTGATTTTGTCGCGTGTCGTACCAGCGATGGGCGTGACGATCGCAACTTCATTGCCGGCCATTGCGTTGAGCAAGGAGCTCTTGCCGACATTCGGCTGACCTGCGAGAACCACTTTAAGGCCATCACGCAGCAAGGCACCTTGCCCTGCTTGCTTGAGCACCGCATCGAGCGCTCCGCGTAAAGCCTGCAGCTGACCGAGTGCGTCGGATTTTTCCAGAAATTCGATTTCTTCTTCGGGAAAATCCAACGTCGCCTCCACCAGCATGCGCAAGCGAATCACTTGTTCGACCAATTGTTCAATTTGCTTTGAAAATGCACCCGACAAGGATTGCGTGGCCAGCCGCGCGGCGGCCTCGGTCGAGGCGTCAATCAGATCGGAAACTGCTTCTGCCTGAGCCAGATCGAGTTTGTCATTCAAAAAAGCCCGTTGCGTAAATTCGCCCGGATTGGCCAGCCGCAGTCCGATGTTAGCGCCCGCCTCAAGGCAGCGATTAAGCAGCATTTGCATGACGACCGGGCCGCCATGGCCTTGCAGCTCGAGCACATCTTCGCCAGTGTAGGAATGGGGCGTATTGAAATAAATAGCCAGGCCACGATCAATGACGCTGCCATCGGCCTGAATAAAATCCAGATAGGTCGCCTGTCGCGGACTGAGTTCACGTTTGCCATCGAGTCGGCAGACCGCATGCACAAGGCTGCCGAGGTGCTTGCCTGAAATGCGCACCACGCCTATGCCGCCTCGGCCCGGGGCAGTGGCAATGGCAGCAATGGGGGAATTGTCAGCGAACATGAGGAAAGTGTATCCGGAATAAAAAAAGTCCGTGACCAGCAGGTGACGGACTTTTTTGGATAAATAAGGCGATCAGGTTTTACCTTGCTCCGATTGACGGGTGATGACCCATTGCTGACCAATGGACAGTAAATTATTAACGACCCAGTACAGCACCAGACCAGCAGGGAAAAAGAAGAACATCACCGAGAAAGCGATGGGCATGATCATCATGACCTTGGCCTGAATCGGATCAGGTGGCGTTGGATTGAGCTTGGTCTGCACAAACATGGACACGGCCATGACGACGGGCAGGATGTACCAGGGATCGGGTGCCGACAAATCCTGTATCCAGCCCAGCCAGGGTGCATGACGCATTTCCACGCTGGCCAGCAGCACCCAGTAGAGCGCGATGAATACCGGGATTTGTACAAGCACGGGCAAACAGCCGCCGAGCGGATTGATTTTTTCGGTCTTGTAGAGCTCCATCATCGCCGCATTCATTTTTTGCGGATCGCCTTTGTGGCGCTCGCGTATCGCAGTCATTTTGGGTGTGACCAGCTTCATCTTCGCCATGCTGCGATAGCTGGCTGCGGACAGCGGGAAGAATGCGAGTTTGATCAAAATAGTCAGCACAATGATGGTCCAGCCCCAGTTGCTGAGCACTTTCTGAATTTGTTCCATCAACCAGAAAATCGGTTTGGCGATGATGGTGAGCCAGCCATAGTCTTTGACCAGATCAAAGTCGGTTGCGAACTGCTCAAGGGCGGCAGATTCCTGAGGGCCGGCGAACAGCTTGCCTGAAATCAACGCCGAAGCACCGGGTGCAACGCTGCCCATGCTCATGATGGAGCCGACTGCATAGAGGTTGTTGTCGATTTTCCGAGTAAATAGTTCATGCTGGCCTTTGGCCGTTGGCAGGAAAGCGGTAACGAAGTAGTGCTGGACCATCGCAACCCAGCCATCGCTGGTGCGCACCGGTACCGGATTTTTGGCTTTCTCAATGTCCTCAAACGAGACCTTGCGGAATTTTTCCGTGTCGGTGTAAATCGCAGGGCCATTAAAGGTGCTGTAAAACGCCGAATCGCCCTCAAGCTTGTTGCCATCACGCAGTAGCTGCACGTACACGGATGGGGAGATGGCTTCTGCGGTGGTGTTGACCACTGCATGGTTCAGATCAATCTGGTACTGCCCGCGTTTAAATACATATGTCTTGGTGAGCTTGACACCACCTTGTTCAGCATCGAGTATCAGCTCCATGGTGTCACCACTGTCCAGCGTGCGAGCGCCCGGACGTGCGGTGTACATCGTGCGGTGGTTTGGAAAATCACCACCGATTAATCCACTCTGACCGATATAAGTGCGTCCTGCGCCGGTTTCCATCAGCACCACATTTTTTTCAGCATCGGCAGCGTCTTTGTGCTTTAGGAGTTCCACGCGTGTGAGCTCACCGCCTGCGGTGTTGATTTCCACCTTCAGCAAGTCTGTAGTCAGAGTGATGCGCTCGCCTTGAGGGTTGGCAACCGCGCCCTTTGGCACTTCACTGCTGGTGACGGTGCTTGCGTTGGTGCTGGAAGATGACTGCGGTACGGACTGCTCGCTGGTGGTGGCGGGCGATGTCGGCGCTGGCGTCGATGCGACTTTTTGCTCGGGCGCGAACATGGAAGGCCCGCCGTTGTAGACATTCCAGTTCTCCCAAAGCATCAGCAGCGAGAGTGAGAACACAACCAGCAGGACAGTACGTTTGATATCCATAGAAGCTTTGATGAAGATAATTCAGTGAGAGTGCGAAACCGGCGCATTGGCACCGCGGGTTTGTTTGGATGGAACGGGATCAAAGCCGCCAGCATGCCAGGGGTGACATTTGCACAGCCGCCGCCCGGCGAGCAGACTGCCGCGTGCAACACCATGTTCGACAATCGCCTGCTGCGCGTAATCGGACCAGCTGGGATAAAAGCGGCAATGCTGACCTAGAAAAGGACTGATGCAGAGCTTGTAGCCTCGCAGTAGCAGCAGCAGAAATTTCATGGGAGTTGTCGCAGGTGTTGAGACTTCATCAGTTCAGCGA
>JBIIEY010000349.1:0-2616 GCA_044237595.1 Burkholderiaceae bacterium
GCAATACCCGCACTACTTGCCAACAGCGATGCGCAAGCACTAGCGCGCGACATCCTGCGCGATGTACGCGAATACGGCGGCTCGCATGTACTCACCGAGCGACGTAACGAACTGCTGGGCACACTCGCCTGTCACACCGCCGTACGAGCTAATCGGCAGCTGAGTGTCCCTGAAATGAATGCGCTGCTGCGCCAAATGGAAGCGACTGATCGTGCAGACCAGTGCAATCACGGCAGACCGACTTGGGTGCAGCTGGCGCTGTCTGATCTGGACAAGCTTTTCCTGCGCGGTCAGTAAGCGCGACTATTTATTTCATGAGCCAGCCGCCGCTTTCCCAATTCGCACACGCGCCCATACTGGTGCTGATCACAGCCATGCTGATGATGCAGCCATTGTCGACGGATTTGTATCTAGCTTCGTTACCAACTCTGGTGACCGATTTCGGCGTACCGGTGGCGACGGTGCAGCTGACGCTCTCTTTGTTTGTCGTGGGCTTTGGTGGTGCGCAACTGATCGTGGGGCCGCTGTCAGATCGCTTTGGTCGTCGGCCGGTGCTGCTCGGTGGGCTGGGAATTTATCTGCTGGCCAGTATCTTGTGCGGCTTGTCACGATCCATTGAGTTGCTGATCGCTGCGCGCTTTCTGCAAGCCTTGGGCTGCTGCGCTGCGGTGATGGTCGCGCGGGCAATTGTGCGCGATGCCTATGCGCCGGAACACAGTGCGCGCGTCATTGCACGCGCCAGTACCTGGATTTCGCTGGCACCTATTTTTGGTCCCATACTCGGATCGTATTTGCAGGTCAGCTTTGGCTGGCGCGCCGCATTTATTGCACTCGGCATTTTTTCCACGCTGTTGTTTATGGCCTGCGTACTGCGGCTGCCAGAGACGAACGAACATAAAAATCCGGAAGCAACACGCTTGTCTGGTCTGATGGAGAACTACCGCCTTGTGCTGGGTTCGCGCGAATTCTGGACCTACGCCTTTCCGGGTGCGATTTCTTATAGCAGTATTTTCATGTTCATTTCCGGATCTTCATTCGTACTGATCCGAGTGCTTGACGTACCCACGCAATGGTTCGGGTACTGCTTTGCGATGGGCGTCTCTGGCTACATGACCGGCACACTGATCTGCAGGCGATTACTAAAAACACTCAGCAGCAAAGACGCTCTGCGCATCGGTACCGCCTGCTCTCTGGGAGCAGGTGTTTTCTATCTTTTGGCAATCATCGGTGGCCTATGGCACTGGAGCACGGTCGTTTGCGCGATGTTCCTGACCATGGTCGCGCACGGCATTAATTTTCCGGTGACGCAGTCAGGCGCAATTGCACCTTTCCCTCGACAAGCAGGAACCGCGGCCGGACTAATGGGCGCGCTGCTCATGGCCTGTGCATTTGTGATCGGCACGATTGTGGGTGCTACACACAATGGAACGCTCTACCCATTGGCCATCATCGCGTGTGCTCTGGGCGCACTGAATTTCTTGGCCGTGCGCTGGATTACCCCACGTACTGCACAGACATGACTGCACCCAAGCCTCGAGTCGTGGCCCTCATGGGGCCTACCGCCTCCGGCAAAACTGCGGCGGCACTTGCGATCGCAAGAGAACTCCCCTGTGAAATCATTTCGGTCGATTCAGCGTTGATTTATCGTGGCATGGACATAGGCACAGCCAAGCCCAGCGCTGACGAGCAAGCGGCAGTTCCACATCATTTGATTGACATACGCGACCCGTCCGAATCCTACTCGGTGATGCAATTCCGAGAGGACGCCTTGCGATTAATTCAAGACATTCACGCACGCGGCAAACTGCCCTTGCTCGTTGGCGGAACCATGTTGTATTTCAAAGGACTGCGTGACGGGCTGGATGAATTGCCACAAGCTGACCTTGCGTTGCGCGCGCAACTGGATATGGAAGCGACGCGGCACGGCATGCCCGCCATGCATGCCCGTTTGGCTGAACTGGATCCCATCACCGCCGCACGCCTGAAGCCGAATGACTCGCAACGCATACAGCGCGCGCTGGAGATCATCGCCTTAACGGGCAAGCCCATGTCGGAATTGCTCGCTCGGACGCCACCTGCAACGTTACCGTTTGAATTAGTTTCATTTGCGCTTGAGCCCTCAGATCGCAGCGTCTTGCATGACCGTATTGCTTACCGATTTGACCAGATGTTGAAAAGCGATCCCGGGCTGCTTGATGAAGTACGCGCGCTCAAGTCCCGCCCCGACCTGCACCCCGGACTACCGTCGATGCGCTGCGTGGGCTACCGGCAGGCATGGGAATACCTGGAAGGCAAGATAAGTGAGCAAGAATTCCGTGAAAAAGGCATCGCCGCGACCCGGCAACTCGCCAAACGGCAGCTGACCTGGCTGCGCGGGATGATGGACCGCATCGTGGTGGATTGCTTGGCAATAGAGTCGTCAAAGCTGCTGCTGAAGGCGCTGCAAGGGTAGCCCGGTTGACACTTAAGTGGGCAGCAGCCATAATTTCGGGCTTCGTGGTGATATAGCTCAGTTGGTTAGAGCACAGCACTCATAATGCTGGGGTCGGTGGTTCAAGTCCACCTATCACCACCAACCGAATTCTCAGTGTTACCCAACAAAAAGCACCTGCTTTC
>JBIIEY010000350.1:0-2593 GCA_044237595.1 Burkholderiaceae bacterium
GTGGGCTTCCACCGCATAATTGTCGGCAATGAGTACCGACAATCCGGATTGCGTGATCCATTCGAGCAGGGCAGGATCCCGCCCGTCCAGCACGGCACCGCAGTTTGCCAATACCTCTGCATCGGGATTGCGGTTCATCGCCAGCAGCCGATCCGCAAAGCCCGTATGCAGACAGACCATATCGCCCGGTTCGATCGTGATGGCGTCTTTGGCGAGTATGTCGGCGAGCGTCGCATAGCCGACTAACACCCGCGCATCTCCCAAATGCGCACGCAGATCAATCATCACGGCCCGCCCTTGCACACATCGCTCGGACATTTTTTCAATACCCAAGGCCTGCGCGGTGGAAGTTGATCGCTGTACGATCGGCTCGTGGGTGAAGACGCCAGCCTCGGATGATTCGGCTGCGCTGCATACATCAGTATCAGCGCGGTAGCCGTTGTAATACACCGACTCCTTCACGCCGTCACCATCGGCATCAAACAAGGATCCGACGTGCGCAAGGCTGTCCCACTGCGTGCTGTACTGCGTATGAAGAATGACCAGATCATCACTGACCACATCGGTATGTGCAGGATCATCGACGCACAATGCATAGTTCATGTTTGGCAAACCATTGCGCAGTGTCGGGCGCAGCACGGGTGCATGCCGTCGGGGATTAAGTACGTTCCCACCGGGGACATCAAGTGGCAGGCTGAGGTTGAATGACAAACCTTCCTGTACCTCGGCGATGCCCTGTAAAACTTTTTCTCGGGTGATCAGGTTAAGCCGGCCCGCCTGATCATCTTCACCAAAGTCTCCCCAGTTGGAACCAGGTGGTCGGTTTGTCCATCGATGCGTTGGTGTCATGCAGGCTTCCTTGGCCAGTAAAGCTGATCGTTTCAGGGAGTGATTGCGTCAGTGAAGATCAAGGTCACGATGACCGCAATGCGTTTGTATCGACTTACTGTTTATTCAGCGTAGCCGGGATTGACGCGATCCAGCACGCGCATCATGGCGTCGAAGTAAAGTCGTTCCCGCTCGCGTATAGGATGTCGGTCATCGGGGGAGCGCTGCAATACTTCAGCGATGATTGCTTCGCTCATGATTTCCAGAGGCTCACCGCTGCTCATCGCTAGTAACTGCGTCTGGCAGCATTTTTCGAGCTTGTATAAACGACGGTAGGCTTGCGCTATCGTGTCACCCACTGTGATTACGCCGTGATTTTTGAGGAACATGACCTGCTTGTCCTGCAAAATTGCGGCCAGTCGCTCGCCTTCTGCCATGGTCTTGGCCAGGCCCTGATAATGATCATCATAGGCGATGCGATTATAAAAAAATGCAGCAGTCTGACTTGCGGGTAGCAGCCGATTGTTCTGCAGCATATTGAGTGCGGTGGCCCAGGGTTGATGCGTATGCATGACCACTTTGGCACCGGTGATTCTATGCAGAGGTGCATGAATGCACTGCGCGGAGAGTTCGACTACGCCATCGCCCTCGAGTGTTTCGCCTTTGTCATTGAATACGATGATGTCACTGGCGCGCGCCTCCGACCAATGCAGACCGAAGGGCAGCAGCAAGTACTGATCGGTACGGCCCGGGACGATCATGGTGAAGTGATTGTCGATGCCTTCTTCCAGGCCATCGAGCACTGCCAGACGCAAGGCCGCGGCCAGGTGAACTTTCGCCTGCCAAATCGCATCGGCGTTGGCGGTGGTGGGGAGTTTTTGCACTGACATGGCGACCTTCCTCGGCAGGCTAGGGTGAACAACAGCGGATGAGGGGTCTGTCTGGCCCGGCCACTTGCGGCCTCTCACCTCTTCTCAGCTGCTGAATTTTTTGGGTATTTTTGTGTTTTCAGCTTAGCCACTTGCGGTACTGCTTGCGCAGGCGTTCGACAAAGCAATGTCTGAGGGCAGTTTATCGCCAAAAAACAGATTTGTGTGATCAGCGAATGATCACGAGATGCGATATCGCTGGGGTTTTTGCGGCTAAAAAATGAGGATAAGTTCTTGATTTTTTGTTTATTAGCGGGCTGCACCCTCTTGATCTAGCGGATAGACCGGCCGCCGGATATGCTTGAACGGAAACAGCGCGTAATTCGAACTGGTGGGGCCGCCTTGGTCGGCATCGCACTCGACCAAGCTCTTGGCGATTGCCCCAAACACTGGCCGGGCATACATGCGTGACTTCAACAGCAGGTAGTCATAGCGCGAAGGATCCATGCCGACGCAGTTGAATATGCCCATGTCATAGGGCTCCATGCGTCGCTCGGAAATGACGATCAGCGCATCCAGGGTATCGAACAGCACAGTGCGTCCCAGACTCACTTTGGCGCCGGTGTAGATCGGGCCACTCACTGTAAATTCACCATCACTCTTGGCACGTACTACGCCGGTCAGCCGCAAGGGCTTTTTGGTAATGCCTTGTTGAGTGAGGGGAATTCGGTTGCCGATTTCAGCGCTGACGACATCAGTGGGTCGCATTTTCCATAAACGCTGTACTGCTTGCGGGTCGCAGATCGGCCCGACCAGGATAGGAGACAGCTGCGCCTTCAGCGCCGCCTCTAGTACATCCATGGTGTCGCAGGTACCGCCTGACATCACATTGTCGC
>JBIIEY010000351.1:0-2580 GCA_044237595.1 Burkholderiaceae bacterium
ATAGGACGGTATCGGCAGCGTCGGATGCGCCGCCGTCATCTTGTACATATCGTAGATTTCACCTGAAGCCGTACGCTGGCCATGAAATTTTTTTCCGTACCAGCTGCCTATGCCACGCTGCAGAAAAGGACGATTGTCAATAATGGGCACATAAGTCTGATCAAAAATCGTATAGGGTCGACTAGGCCCCTTGGCATAAGGCTCGATGCGAGGCTCGGCATCGGGTGTGTCCAGCAAGCCATCAGGAATACGGTCGTCCGGCCCGTCATCCTGGTAGTAACCCCCGGATTTTCTGGCTGTAGACGCAGCAGGGGCTTGCGCGACCGACGAGGATGCATTGGCAGTCTTGTCGCTTGATTGAGCCGGAGCGCTCTTTTCCGCTGGCCTCTTTCGAACAACGGGTGCACCACGATCGGATTCGCTGGATTCCGACAAGTCGATCGTGGCGCACCCACTGAGCAGCGTCATCGTACACAATAGCAGTCTCATGCAACACCAGCGCGGGTATGCGAAAAGGAGGTGGCGGAGAGAGCCTTGCACGTCCGAATCAGGTCTGAACCAGCTTGCGATGTCGCTGAATACTCATCAGCGTACCAACACCCAAACTGAGAGTGACAAAGGCAGTGCCGCCATAGCTTACGAAGGGCAGCGGCACACCGACCACCGGCAAAATTCCGCTGACCATGCCCATGTTCACAAAGACGTAGGTAAAAATCGATAAAGTCAGCGCACCTGCCAGCAGACGTGCAAAAAGTGTGGGCGCATTCGCTGCTATGATCAGTCCGCGACCAATCAGCAGCAGATACAGTACTAGCAGGACACCATTACCCAGCAATCCGAATTCTTCGGAGAACACCGCAAAAATGAAGTCGGTTGTGCGTTCAGGAATGAATTCCAGATGCGACTGTGTGCCATTGAGCCACCCCTTGCCAATCAGTCCGCCAGAACCGATGGCAATGGTGGACTGAATGATGTGAAAACCTTTACCCAAGGGATCCGAAGTAGGATCAAGCAGGGTCATGATCCGGTTACGCTGGTAATCATGCAGGAGCGTCCAGACCAGCGGCAGGCTCGCAAGGCCAGCGATGCTCAGTCCGATGATCAGGCGCCAGGACAAGCCAGCAAGAAAAATTACGAAAAATCCTGCCGAGGTCACCAGCAAGGAAGTGCCCAGATCCGGCTGACGCAGAATCAGGCCGACAGGAATGGCGAGAAGAATGCCAGCAAAAAGAAAGTCGCGCCAGCGAATCATGCCCTCGCGTTTCTGAAAGTACCAGGCCAGCATCAAAGGCAATGCCAGCTTCATGATTTCCGAGGGCTGAATGATGAAGCCGATGTTGATCCAGCGACGCGCGCCGTTCTTGATTAATCCGAAAAGCGCGACGGCGACCAGCAAGGCGACACCCATCAGGTAGATCGGTACCGCAAAACGCATGAGTGTTTGTGGCGGGATCATCGCAGCAACCCACATCACGGCGATACCCACGGCGATGTTACGAAGGTGGCCCTCAAAACGTCCGGGAAAATCCATGCCCGCCGAGAATACCGCCAGACATCCCAAAAGAAGAATCAGGCCGAGAATAATCATCAGCGAACGATCGAAAATGAAAAAGCGACGCCGAACCTGACTGATTACCTGAAACCGACTGTTCTCCATGAATGAGATCAATTGGCTCTCCCTGATGATGTCGTGGTGGCTGGTGCGGCTTGCGCGGGGGACGCCGGCTTGGGCGCCTGAGTCACTTCAGCCGGCGCTGCGTCTTTGGTTTTCGGCTTGGGCGGTGGCTCATCCGGCCGCTTGCCTGTCAAATAGTAATCCATCGCCATACGCGCAATGGGCGCGGCAGCAGCAGCGCCAAAACCCGCATTTTCTACAATCACTGCCAAAGCGATCTTGGGCTTGTCCGCCGGAGCAAACGCAATATAAAGCGAGTGATCGCGCAATCTTTCTGCAATCTTGCTAGCGTCGTATTTCACGTTCTTGCTCATCGCTGCAGCTTGTGCCGTGCCCGTTTTTCCACCTGAGCTATAAGGCGCGTTCGCAAATGATCGTGCCGATGTACCCTCTTTGGTCACGCCGATCATCGCCTGCTTGATGATCTCGATATTTTCAGGCTTGAGCGGTATGCGATAACTCTCTTTGGGTACCGTCAGTTTTCTGGCTTTGCTTGTACCGTTCTCGACCATTTTGACCAGATGCGGTTTCATGACAACGCCGTTATTGCTCAAGTTGGAAACTGCATGCGCAAGCTGCAGTGGAGTGAAAGAGTTATAGCCCTGCCCGATACCCACCGAAATCGTTTCGCCGGCATACCACTTCTGCAGCTCGGGTCGCTTATATGCGTTACGTTTCCACTCCTGCGACGGCAAAACGCCACGCCGCTCATTCTCCAGATCAATACCCGTGAGCTGCCCAAAGCCGAAAGGCTTCATGAAATCATGAATCGCATCAACGCCCAAATCATTGGCAAGCACGTAGTAGTAAGTATTGCAGGACTGAACAATGGACTTGTACATGTCAACGCGACCATGCCCACCTTCTTTGTCATCGCGGAAGCGATTGTTACCAAACATGAAATA
>JBIIEY010000352.1:0-2573 GCA_044237595.1 Burkholderiaceae bacterium
GTGGTATCGCATTGTCTTTGGTGTCATCGTACTATCCACTGCGTGGTCTGGCTGGCTGGTCTGGGCGGAATAAAAGGTGCCAACGAATGCCGTATTGACATCCGCTGTCGCAGAACAAGACTTGCCTGCACGCGCGCTGCATTTACTGCAAAGCGTGTTTGGTTATCCGGCCTTTCGCGGATCTCAGGCAGATATTGTTCAGCTGGTCGCACGTGGCGGCGATGCGCTGGTGCTCATGCCGACCGGCGGTGGCAAATCCCTGTGTTATCAGATTCCTTCATTGCTACGTCATGGATGTGGAATCGTGATTTCGCCCCTCATCGCGCTCATGCAGGACCAGGTCGATGCATTAGGCGAGCTGGGTGTGCGCGCTGCGTTTCTGAATTCCAGTCAGAATTTTGATGAATCCATGCGCGTTGAGCGTGCACTACGCCAGGGTGAGCTGGATCTGCTGTATATCGCACCTGAGCGCTTGCTGACCCAACGCTGTCTGGAAATGCTGGATGGTGTACAGATCGCTCTATTCGCTATCGATGAAGCACACTGCGTATCGCAATGGGGTCATGATTTCCGACCGGAGTACATCCGCCTGTCTGTTCTGCATGAGCGCTATCCTGAGGTGCCGCGTATAGCACTGACGGCGACTGCTGATGGACAAACCCGCACGGAAATCATCCAAAGACTGCAGCTGGGTCAAGCGCAGCAATTCATTTCCTCATTTGATCGGCCGAATATTCGCTATCAGATCGTCGAAAAAGAAAACGTGCGTCGGCAATTGCTCGATTTCATCACCACCGAGCATGCAGGCGAAGCAGGTATCGTCTACTGCCTGTCGCGCAAGAAAGTCGAAGAGACTGCTGAATTTTTACGCGAGAACGGTATCAGCGCGCTTGCCTACCATGCCGGCATGGATACGCCCACACGCAGCAGGCATCAGTCTCGATTTTTGCGCGAAGACAGCATCATCATGGTGGCAACGATTGCCTTTGGTATGGGCATTGATAAACCGGATGTGAGATTTGTGGCTCACCTCGATCTGCCGCGCAGCATCGAAGGCTATTATCAAGAGACAGGCCGTGCAGGACGTGATGGCTTGCCTGCCGATGCGTGGATGGCCTATGGCCTGCAGGACGTCGTGCAGCAGCGCCGTATGATCGAAGAATCCGAGGCGGATATCACCTTCAAGCGCATGCAATCTGCCCGCCTCGATGCCATGTTGGGTCTGTGCGAGACCCTCACTTGCCGCCGCGTTCGCTTACTGGCGTATTTCGATCAGACCTCGGAAGCATGCGGCAATTGCGATACCTGTCTCAACCCGCCGGTGTCATTTGACGCGACCGAGGCGACGCAAAAACTGCTCTCTACCATCTATCGTGTCGGGCAGCGTTTTGGCGCAGTGCATGTGCTGGAAGTCTTACGCGGAAGCGATTCGGAAAAAGTCCGGCAGTGGCGTCATCATGAGTTATCGACGTTTGGCATTGGATCCGACAAGAGCGAGGCCGAGTGGCGTGCCATTTTGAGACAAACCTTTGCACTGGGACTGGTCGAGATCGACCATGAGAATTACGGATCTCTGCGTCTGCCCGAGGCTGCGCGTGCAGTGCTTCGCGGCGAGCGTCAGGTTGCCATGCGTTTGTATCAAAAACCCGTACGACAAAAGCGCGCGCCGGTACGCAGCGGCAGCTATACCGAAACCGGCTTGTCTTCACCGCAGCAGACGCTATTCGAGAAACTGCGCTGGTGGCGTATGGAGACTGCGCGCGCTCACAATTTGCCGGCTTATGTGATTTTTCATGACAACACGCTGCGTGAAATTGCACGCGCAGAACCGGTGACGCTTGACGATCTGAGGCAGGTCTCTGGAGTGGGTGAGAAGAAGCTGGAGAGTTATGGCGCTCAGATTATTGCGCTGGTGCGTGAGCAGGGTGCAGCCTGATTCTTGAAATTGTTATTCAAGTTCACGAGTAAAAATTTTTGTGTTAACGCTCATCGCCGGCTCGAAAGTCTCCAGCATCACACGAGCCCACCTCAGCGCTTGGTAAACACCAAATCCCAAACACCATGCCCCAACTTCAACCCACGGTTTTCAAATTTTGTCACAGGCCGATAATCCGGACGTGGCGCATAGCCATCCATTGTGTTTTGTAAAGAAGACTCAGCGCCAAGCACCAGCAGCATTTGCTCCGCATACTCTTCCCAGTCGGTAGCGCAATGCAGATATCCACCCGGCGCTATCCGCGAGGCCAGCAACGCGACAAACGGTGATTGAATCAGCCGTCGCTTATTGTGCCGCGCTTTATGCCAAGGATCCGGAAAGAACACATGCACCCCAGCTAGCGATTCGGGTGCAAGCATATGGGTGACGACTTCAAAAGCATCATGCTGAATCAAGCGCAGATTACTGATTGAATGCTCACCTATACGCTTGAGCAAACTGCCTACGCCTGGCGTGTGAACCTCTACACCCAGAAAATTTTTGTCTGGCATGAGCGCTGCGATGTGCGCAGTGGTTTCCCCCATGCCTGTCCCGATTTCCAAAATCAGAGGTGCTGCACGTCCGAACGCAGCCTCGT
>JBIIEY010000353.1:0-2569 GCA_044237595.1 Burkholderiaceae bacterium
GGAAAGCGTATCGGCTTGCTTGAGCGTCGTACAGGAAGCGCGCCATGATTTGCCGCCTTTCGCGCGTATTGAAAATCGTCCGCGTATCACTGCGCTACGGGCTGGATGAAATCATCTTGTCCAGCGCCCGCATACCACCGCATCTGCGGCTCTTGTCGGCGCTCTTGTTCTGGCGTGATCTGAGCGCACCCCGCGGCGAACGTTTACGTCGAGCGCTCGAAGAACTGGGACCGATCTTCGTGAAATTCGGTCAGGTGCTGTCCACCCGGCGCGACTTGCTGCCCGCCGATGTGGCCGACGAACTGGCGTTGTTGCAGGATCAAGTGCCGCCCTTTGCGTCCGATCTGGCCATTGCCGAAATCACCCGCTCACTGGCTCAGCATCCGGATCAATTGTTTGCCAGCTTCTCGCGCGAGCCGGTAGCGTCCGCGTCGGTCGCGCAGGTACATTTCGCGATCCTTAAAAATGGCACCGAAGTCGCCGTCAAAGTCCTGCGCCCGGGCGTGCATCAGGCGATGGACAAGGACATAGCCCTCATGCGTGTCGTCGCGGGGTGGGTTGAGCAATGGTGGTCTGATGGGCCGCGCTTGAAGCCGCGTGAGGTCGTCGCCGAGTTTGACAAGTACCTGCACGACGAACTTGATCTCATGCGTGAAGCCGCCAACGCCAGCCAGCTGCGGCGCAACTTCGCCGGCTCTCCGCTGTTGATGGTGCCCGAGATGTACTGGGATTACTGCGCCGAATCCGTCATCGTCATGGAGCGTATGCAGGGCATACCCATTTCACAAACCATGCGCCTGATCGAAGCAGGGGTCGATCTGAAAAAGCTCTCGCGCGATGGTGTCGAGATATTTTTCACCCAAGTGTTTCGCGATGGCTTCTTTCATGCGGATATGCACCCCGGGAACATCATGGTGTCGACCGCACCTGAAACCTTTGGACGTTATATCGCGCTTGATTTTGGTATCGTCGGCACACTCACCGATTTTGACAAAGACTACCTTTCACAAAATTTTCTCGCGTTTTTCAGGCGTGATTACAAGCGCGTTGCCCAAGCCCATATCGAATCCGGCTGGGCGCCCAAAGACACCCGTGTCGATGAGCTGGAGGCTGCGGTACGTGCGTGCTGCGAACCGATTTTCGATCGCCCCTTGTCGCAGATCTCGTTTGGTCAAGTGCTATTGCGACTGTTTCAGACCTCGCGTCGCTTTAATGTCGAAGTCCAGCCGCAGCTGGTGTTATTGCAAAAAACCTTGCTCAATATCGAAGGTCTCGGGCGTCAGCTCGATCCGGATCTCGATCTCTGGGAAACCGCCAAGCCTTTTTTAGAGCGATGGATGAAAGAGCAGGTGGGCTGGCGTGGTTTAGTCGAGCGCCTGAAAATCGAAGCGCCGCACTATGCGCAAATTCTGCCGCAGCTGCCGCGTCTGCTGCAGCAGGCACTTGAGGCGAAGGCACAAGCGCAACAAACGGACAACAGCGCTTTGCTTCAGCGCTTGCTCGCTGAGCAACGCCGTACCAACCTGCTTCTGGGAGTTGCGGTGTATTTTGGTGGCGGACTTATTCTGGGTATTCTGGTGGTTCAGCTTTTGCTGCGTTGGCATTCGGCGCTCTAACTAGCTTCGTATTTTTTATTGTCAAAGTTCGCTGCATAAAACACTTGTTGCACAACGAGCCGCACTGGAGCCCATCGTCAATCTGTGGAAGACTCAGCCAACTATCCTATCTCGCGCTCCGCATCAAACCACGGATGTCATTCCGACATCACCCTGAAACTAGTACTTCGCCGCTATAATCCGGCCTGTTTTTTGCGGACACATCCGCACCGACCGGAGATGGAATGAACACCTTGTTGGCCTTTGTCGGGCTTTACTTGCTGATCTCGGTGGCGCTCGGCCTGTACGCGGCCCGGCGCGTCAAGACCGCAGGCGATTACGCCAATGCTGGGCGATCGCTGCCAATGCCGGTGGTGATTGCTACGGTTTTTGCCACCTGGTTTGGTTCGGAAACGGTGCTGGGTATTCCTGCGCGCTTTGCAGAACATGGTCTGGGTGGCGTGGTGGAAGACCCCTTCGGCGCATCGCTCTGCCTGATTTTTGTGGGTCTGTTTTTTGCGCGACGACTGTACCGCATGAATCTGCTGACGATAGGCGACTATTACAAGCAGCGTTACAACCGTCCGGTTGAGATCATGGTGTCGCTGTGTATCGTCATCTCCTATCTCGGGTGGGTTTCCGCGCAGATTACGGCCATGGGTCTTGTATTTAATGTGCTGACTAACGGCGCCATCTCCCTCTCGGCCGGCATGATTCTGGGAGCAGCCATCGTGCTTACCTATACGCTGTTCGGTGGCATGTGGGCGGTGGCACTGACGGATTCATTCCAGATGACCCTGATTATTGCGGGCATGTTGTACATAGCCTGGGTGATTGCCGGCGATGCCGGCGGTGCGCAAGTTGTCATTACCCACGCCACGAAAGCCGGCAAACTTGATTTTCTGCCCGAGCTCTCCTTGCCCACCGTGCTCGCCTTTGTCGGTGCCGCCGTCACGATCATGTTTGGCTCCATC